>NZ_DATCVJ010000610.1:0-18089 GCF_036566945.1 Chitinophaga sp.
CTACGTTAAACTACGGTATCGACCCTACGAAATTGAACGCCACCTTTATTTTCCACCTCACGGTGGGCATCCGTATAGAACGTACCTTATATATCGATCCGCAGTTTACGCAGGAGCCAGGCGTCCGCAGGGCTGATACCGCCATTGCACCTGATCTCTATGACGGAAAACAAAGTGATACCACCGCCCTGACGATCTTTGCCAAAGCACTGGAACAGGCATTACCGGTGATGAAAGTAGCAGTTGGACAGTCGGGTAGTATCACCTCGGGGGCAGCGGAAGATGCAGAAAAAGATATAGAAGAAGTCGCAGAAGAAAGCACCTCCACCAAAGAAATATGGCTGTTAAGATTTGCCAACGGCGCCACGCCGGGCATCAGCTACCAGGTAAATCCAACGCCGGTTTACTTTGCGATTGCACCGCTTTCCACTTCGTTAATTTCCAGGCCCAGTACAGACGTTAACAGGCCGGTACCGATTCGCCCCTACAGCCCGGGCGCCTTCCTCGGCAATGCCACCGCTGAAAGTAAATCTTATGCCGGTATTGATATTGAAGTACTCGCCAGAACATTTGTGGATGCAGTAGATAATTTCCTTTCTCCTGCCACGGCAGCTACCGCATGGATAGTAGCACAATCAGGAGCAGCCACTTTTGTAAAAACACCTTTTAAAGTATTAGAACAATCAAAAAGAGCGATTGCTGCCGCTGTGGCAGACAACCAGCTCACCAACATCCTGAAAAACGGCAGCACCGATCAACTCCCTGTGGCAAGAGAAGCTACAAAGCAACAGCTGCTTACGCTGCTCGGTAATATGTATCGCACCGATGCGATTGTGCAAACAGCGGTAATCGTTCAACAAGGGTTTACCTCTCCCCCACCTAACCTTTATGGCAACCTCCAGTTTGCCTCCAAAGATATTCCGACAAATGCCTACAGCCTTTCCCCGGTGAAGATTTCTTTACCAGCTGGTAAAAATGCGGATGGCCAGAGTAACATCACTACCTTATTTTCTGTACGGCCGGAAAGTGGCTCCGCAGCTAATCAAAGCGTAGACCTGATCGATGCATTCGAGGCCGGGCTCAATTTCCAGCTGACAGCGGTAGAACATAATTTCGGTACGCCTATCAACGGCTACACGCCCTCGTCCTGGTTAACGCTGGCTATTCCACTGCTGCAAACCGGCGCAGATAATGCAGCGCTGATCCAGGCAAACATACCCATTCCGCTAAAAGCCTATCCTACCGCGCCGTCGCTGGTAGTGCAAACCAGTACTGCCACTCCGCCACCGGAAAAAGAAAATGGCGCACTGGAAACGCTGGAAGCGGCACTCCAATGGGACTATACGTTTAGCTACAATTATGTGATTGCCCGGCAGGACCTGATATATCTGGAAATCAGGCTGAACGTAGTGGATGGCAATGATGGTCTGGATCTCACCGCCACACCACCAGATCTGTTTGAAGCGCTCCTGCAATTCAACGTTACCTATGAATCCATCGGGGCGGATATTACGGCCAATAATGAAAACAGCCTGATAGCGTTGCAATCATACGCATGGATGGTACAACAGGTGGAGGATGCATGGCCGCTGTGGTTCAAAAAACAAACCGACAACGCCCTGCTGGCACTCAAAACATTGAAGTATATTATCTCTGAGTATGAAGACAAAGCTACCGGCAACCTGCTTATCAGTGTGCGGCCTGAAGTACCTTCCTTAGTGGATAAGATCATCCCGGTGATTAGTATCGATGGCTATCAAACAAAGCCATATGCCTATGATGGCGAAACACAGATTTACTATTTCGTACAGGTGACCAACGATGCAGAAACGCCACTGCCTTATGCCGGCAGGAAACAATACAGCGAACGTGGCGTTACCATTCAGCGAAATAATGTGCTGATTGATGAAAATGCCTGGGCAGGTGTGGCCATCCACCGCAACGAAATACTGGCGGGTCAGCCCACCAATACTGCCTTCCGCTACATTACACCATACATCCGGTTTGCGGGGGCCTGCTACCCGAACCTTAACAACCAGTCGGAAATAAATATTGCGGAGTTTACGCCGGATGCCACTTCCACACATAAGGTGAAACTGCAGGCTTTATTGGACAATTTCTTTAAGGTGTTATTTAATGCGGCGCCGGAAAGGAACGTCATGTTGCAGCTGCAGGCAGGCTACAGCTTTGTGTTACAGACCAGTCCCGATGCACCCGCGCTACTGGGCCCCACCTTGCCTATTGTGCTGGCTACGCCCATCAATGTGAACGGCAGCAACATCGCTACCTTCACGGGGCCGTTTGCCAATACCATAACTGAATGGTTCAAAAACAACCAGGTAGCAGGAAAAGACACCAATGGTAAAGTAAGCCTCGTACTATCTTTATTTGCCGCCACCAACGGCGACATGCATCATCCGCTGTTAACACTCGACGGCCTGTATCTCCCTACCAGCATAGTGGATTTCAGCTGAGTGATTAAAAAGCGGTATCCACTGACGGGCAATGGAAGACCATGACTGTTGTAAGGCCCAAGCCTCTGCACGGTCCAGCAGCATGGTTTTCCGGGCGCCATCTTCCCGGATAGTGGTTAGTACGGAGATAACATGTTCCTCAAATCCCACGTCGTCAGGACCTAACTCCAGGAAAACACCTCTGTCTGCGACAGTCGATAACAGACCTGCCACCGGTGTGCATATACACAACGTACGCGCAGCCTGGGCTTCCAAAGCGGTAATGCAGAATGTTTCTGTAAAGCTGGTAGGATACAACCAGATATCACTCTCCAAAAAAGCAGCCGCCAATGTTTGTTGATCTACGCGGCCATGATAAAATACGCCTTCCTGCTGCATGCCGGCTCTGATTTCATCGCGCAGCGCCAGTTGCGCCGCATTCCCTATTTGCACTAAACTTTTTTCCCAGTTATCAAAACCATAGTAAATATGCAGCGTAGCATTGGGCAACACTTGTCGTATAGCCGGGAATAACTGCAGCAGCTTATCCAGCGACCGGTCGGGACTGGAAGAATAAATAAATCTGTCCGGCGTTTTTTCTTTCTTTTGCCCGAAGCGGGAAACATCGATGCCGTTGCCGATGATAAATATTTTTTCCGGCGAAATCTGGTAATAGTTAGCCACAAACTCGCGGTGCCAGGGGCTCAGGCAGCATATGCCATCCAGTGACGGAAGATGATCCTGCAATGCAATCCCTTCCCCTCCACCAGGCATCGCAATGATATCATGCAGCCAGAAATATTTTTTGCGGGCACGCACCCGATATTGAAGCGTAGACAGGTAACGGGACATGATGAATATCTCTATAAAATTACGATCCGCAAAATGCTGGAATGCATCCAGCGGAATGTATTCTACGCCATCGATCATACCTGATTTTCCTTCACAGGCGCAGCAAACCACTACTCTGTATCCTTCCGATACAAATGCAGCGGCCAACGCAGCAACAGCTGTTTCTGAGCCACCAATGCCCTGTTCCTGAATCGTATAGGCGTTCCAGTTTTCATAAGCCAGGCCTGCGTGTATGCATAACAGTGGTGCGCGGTGTTTATATTTAAATAGCTGATGTGTAGTATCTTTTTCCTTCGGTTGTTCCGTTACATGGTGAATCCTGCTGGTGCCACCGAAATGAAACACAAAACTGTTTTCGTTGACCACAGACGTATATCCCAATGCGGAAGCACGCCGGCAGTAGTCTACATCTTCACAACCATTGTTAAATCCATCATCCAGCAGGCCTACCTTTTCTATCAATGATCTGCTGGTAAGCGTACAGAAAAAAGGTACCCAGTCGTGGTAATACCGACGCGGTTGCACTCCTGGCTGATAGCTCCAGATAGCCGAAGGAGCAATACCCACCTCCGGTTGCGCGCGATGCACAATTTGTTCGTTGTGCAACATATTCGTACCGGCGCCTAAACGCACTGATTTTAATTCCAATGGATAATGGTGCAGAAAACCTTCATCACAATTAGACAAAGGGTTGCTGAAACCGGCGCCCTGATGTATATCTTCCAGCAGCGGCTGCAGCCAGCCGTCGGACACAATTACGTCGTCGTTCATCATGCAGATGTAGGACGCAGTGCTATGCGCTATACCTAAATTAATAGCGGCGGCATAGTTAAGAGCATCGGCGCGGATAACGGTTACTTCTCCTGGCAGCGACAGCGGATGCGTGCCGCTATGAACCACCATAATATGAAAAGGCGTATGTGTGCAGGCCAGTATACTGTTGATACAATGATACAGGTGCGGTGTATTGTAGATAGTGGGAATGATAATATCAACCGCCGATTGCCGGTAGGTTTCCGGAGAAATTGTTTTCCACCATTTCAATGCGATATTGACCGGCCGGAATGCCATGGCCGTATGAAGGCCCAGCTCCCGCAGTTGGCTCCTTCGCAACGGGTCCTGCAACTCGCTGATCGCGGCCTGCCAGTCGGCGGTAGTATCTGCGATAAAACCGTTGACACCATGACGGATAATGCGTTCATAAGCATCCAGCGGTGCGGCGATCACCGGCAGTCCCATGGCCATAGCGGTAGTAACTTTGTTGTTAGACTTGCAGGGCTGTGTCGTTACGTCCAGCGGCGCCATCACCACATCGCATTGGGCCAGGTGATATTGCCAGGTATCGGGGGTCCAGTATTTATCGTGACCGGGACCGTTGTGTATCGTTACCAGGCGGCATTCCTGCTGCTCCAGCAAAGGGCGTAGCTGCTCCGCATGATGGGCGTTTTCCGGCATACCAAACCATCCGGCTGTCAGCATTCCGGAAGGCGCTATTTGGTGAGAATGCGTAACTGTTTCCACGGCGTCTTCGATCACTACTACCGCCTGATTCCAGGCGGCCAGTCTTTCTGCCAGCGCATGGGAGCAACAGATCACCGTATCCGCCAATTGTATCATGGGAAGATAGTATGGAAAATCGGCCGTATGTATCAGCAGATCTTCTGTAACGTCCAGGAATATACGTTTTCCCAGTTGTTTCATCTGTAGCATCACTTTGTACTCATCTTCCGAAAAAGATTTAAAAAAAATGACATGACGACAGCGTAATAATGCCAGGGAGTCATTGGTCATGCTACTATCCACTCCCAGCTGCTGTAGTGCGGTATGCATCTGCAACGCCCGAATACGATAGGCCGGGAACACGGGAGAAAGGGATGCCCCGTACCAGGCAATGCTATTTTCTTTTGTTAGTTGTTGTGCCAGGTATTCGCGGTTATACAGCAGGCCGGCATCCTGTGGTTTGACGGTCAGTGCTTTTTCATTATACTCCCAGGCAGCTTCATACTGTCGCAGGCGATCGTGGCAAAGCACCAGGTAAACACAAGGTCGTAACAGATATATTTCCCGGCTCACAGGACTGAGTACCGGCGGCAGTTCCCGCAGGCATTGCCGGAACCAGTAAATGGCTTCGTCGTAATGATTTTCCTGGTAAGCCAGTTCGCCCATCACAAAATAAGGCTCTGCCCAGCGTTCGTCGAGAGACATGGCTTTACGTGCATACTCCCTTGCCGTATAGGCATAAACGTTATCAGCAGTACTAAGCGCTGTATAACATTGAGCCGTGCGGAAAGTAGCCATCATGCGCTCCTCCTGCCAGCCATCCGGCAATGAGAGGAAGTGGGCGAAAGCGGTAATCGCTTCCAGATAGCGTTGATGGTCGTGCAACTCACGGCCCAGGTAATACCATATCCTGGGGTCGGACTGGTATTCATCCAGGAGAACAGCTTGCTGCAGTATAGCCAGGTTACGGCCCTGGTCTGCCGCAGCGCCATGGGCAGTTCTGGCATGGCGGATAACAATCTGTTCATAGCTATTGGTTCTGCCCATGGTGCCATCGATCACTTCATGCACCGGGTATTTCCAGCGGAAAGTGCCGTCGTTGCGGACTATGCGCTCGCGGAATAATGTGCAGGCCGATTGTCCGTATTCATCCTGGGCATAGTCGTACTGCAAAAAATAAACATCTGCAGCAAGACGCTCTTTCAGGGCGAGTAATAACTGCAGCTGATCAGGTGCTATGAGATCATCTGCATCCAGCCATAAAATATAATCGCAGGTGGCCTGTGCAAACGCGTAGTTACGTGCGGCTGCAAAATCCTGTTGCCAGATATATGGCAATACGTGGTGGGTGTATTTATAACAGGTGGCCACGGTATTATCCGTGGAGCCGGTGTCTATAATAATGATTTCATCAACGAGGGGGTGTACTGCATGGAGGCAGCGATCAATTACTTCTTCTTCATTGCGAACAATCATGCAGAGGGAAAGCGTGGGCATGCGGATAGTATTTGATATAGCGAAAATAGCGGATTTAGGTGGGAAGAACGCGATTAAAAACCGCCTTTGCCGCCGCCACAGCTCCATCCATATAGCCGGGATTAACAACGGAAGTTTCCGTACCACAGAAGAACAATTTGCCATCCATATAGCCAGGTTGCAGCAGCGGATGCCCATTGTGCTGATGCGGAACCTGGATTACCGGCGTACCCGCCATTACAAATTGATCATTCCAGACCTTATCGGCATAGCACAAAGGCGTGAGCATTTGTGCACCGAATAATTCCGACAGCTGGCGTAGCACGAGCTCCCTGCGGAGGTCCGGGCTGTAGTTCACCGCGCCACTGTTCAGAAAACCGGTGAATCCAAATTTATTTTCTTCATAATTGGTATGGTCATACATCTCCGTCACAATTCCGGTATGACTGTAGAGCATACCTGAAAAACCGCTGTTCCGCCAGAAGGCCGTATCATATTCCAGCACAAATTTGATAGAGCCGGCCATCCAGGTTTGAACCGTTGGCAATAACGCGGTAAGGTCAGGCGCTAATTCCGGAGAAAAACTAATATTTATTCCCGCGACGGCTGGTGGCATACAAAGCACTACCTTATCTCCCCGATAACTCATGCCTTCTTTCGTTTCTACCCGCACACCATCGGAGAGCGCATGCACGCGACTCACCGTACTTTTCAGCAGGACCTGTTGTCCGGCAATGCTTTCTACCAATTTATCGATCAACCTCCCTGTTCCACCCGCTATCCGGTAAGAAGGCTGTTCTGCTTCCGGCACATAAAAGGCTTGTGCCGGTTCAAACGACCGGGTTTTGAACAAAGATGTACCACCGGAAAACTGCGGATATTTAGTCAGGCCCAGTTCTTCGGTCAGCGCCAGCAATGTGGGGTGTTGATCGGAAAACCAGGTAGCCCCCAGTTCCAGCGGTGTGCCTGCGTTGCCTTTCATCGTGTGGATTCTTCCTCCCAAACGGTCAGCCGCTTCCAGCAGGGTGACGGATATATTTTTCTGTGTGAGCAGGTATGCCAGCGATAAGCCGCATAGTCCGCCTCCCACTATCATAATATGTGTAGACATGGTAGCGAAATTAGTGGATCAACCTCACTTATCTCCGCTGATGATGGAAAAATTCCAAAAACACTTTGAAATACAAAGTACTTTTAGTTACTTTGTATTTCAACCTGTTTTCTTACATCACAACCAAAGGATCATGAAAACGTCCAGAAAAAAATTCGTATTCCTATTCCTTATCTCCGGATTTACTTTTCTTTTTCTTTATAATACATTTATTCTGTCAGATATGCGGGGCATGCCTCATAACAGCGCGGCTTTTCTGGGCTCGGACTCGCTTACGGGCTGGAGGAGCATAGTCTCCACCATACTATATCCTATCAAAATCGTGTTATTAGGGCCGGTTCGTTTTCTGATCGATTTACCCGATCCTCCACCTCCATTTGTGGGCATTGGAGTCGCCATCTACTGGACTATACTCGCACTGGCCATTCATTATGTTATCAGTAAAATTAAGCGCACGCGAAAGGCCTGATTTTTACCAGCGCCTTGGGAATACGTGGCAGATGACGCAAACGATTGTGTTTGCATCTTTGCAAAGTGTTCTTTACCTTACCACGTACTCCCTGTAAAAAAGCTAGCATTGACAGACAGTAATCATCTTGATGAGAAGGCGCTGGTGGCCCTGCTCCGGGCTGGCCAGCAGGCTGCTTTTGAAAAAATATATGAATTATATAAAGAACGGCTGCTGGGCTTTATTCTAAAGCTGGTGAAAGTAGAGGAAGTAGCGGGTGAGGTGTTGCAGGAGGTGTTTATTAAGATCTGGACGCACCGGGAATCAATTGATGAAAATTTATCATTCAAATCTTATCTGTTCCGTATAACCGAAAACGTAGTGTACGACTACTATCGGAAAATTGCCCGCGACAAAAAGCTGCAAACGAAGCTGGTAGCCATTGCCAGTTCCAACTACCGGCATGTGGAAGAAGAGATAATTGGTAAGGAAGAACGGTTATTACTGCACAATCTCATAGAAGAATTACCTCCTATCCGTCGCCAGGTGTATAAGCTGCAAAAGCTCGCCGGCAAATCGTACAAGGAAATCGGACAGGAATTAAATATCTCCAGTTCTACGGTCAGCGATCATATTCAGAAAGCCAATAAGTATATCCAGCAACGGTTACGGACCATAAAACCTAACCATATTATTCTCCTCGTTTGGGTCCGGCATTTTTTTTCTTAATTTTTTTTACAACAGAGCAGGGATTTTTTTATTGCCAGGCGTATTAGCATGAAACAACGCATGTGAACGTGCCTGAATCAACCAAAGATCTATTCGAAAGATACCTGAGAAATGAATGCAGCCCGGAAGAAGTCCGGCAGCTACTGACGTATTTCCAGACCGGGGATATGGAAGAGGAAATGAAAATTCAAATCCGGCAATTCCTCTCAGCAGGTGAACCCGACAAGGTACCC
This sequence comes from Chitinophaga sp., assembly GCF_036566945.1. Taxonomy (GTDB): domain Bacteria; phylum Bacteroidota; class Bacteroidia; order Chitinophagales; family Chitinophagaceae; genus Chitinophaga. Next base: position 8,803 of record NZ_DATCVJ010000610.1, read on the forward strand.
GAGCACCTGCTGGAAACAGCCACGCGGATGCAGAAAGAAACAATGTCGGCGCTTTTCCCTACGGCTGCGCGGACACGTTTATATCTCCGTCCCTGGTTCCGTTATTCCGCTGCCGCGGCGGTGTTGGGCATTATTATTACCACAGCGCTGCTCACGTTCAGATCCGGACCAACTACCCGGCTCGCTAAAAATGAGCAGTCCTCGCATGCCATTAAGCCCGCTCAGTTTGGGGCCACCCTCACGCTGGCAGATGGCAACAGCATTGCGCTCGACAGCGCTGCCAATGGCCTGGTCGCCCATCAAAACGGGGCCAACATCACCAAGTCAAATGGCGCCCTTACCTATGAGCAGAACGCTGCTGCTGCGAATAAAGAGGTGATCAACCAGGTGGCCACGCAGCGCGGTAATCATTACCAGCTCGTACTGTCCGATGGTACAAAGGTTTGGCTCAATGCCGCCTCGTCTATCCGTTTCCCTGCAAATTTCTCCCCAACAGAAAGAAAAGTGGAGGTTAAAGGAGAAGCTTACTTTGAGGTGGCCAGCAATCCCAATAAGCCTTTTCGCGTAAAAATCCTTTCTCCAAAAGGCCAAAGTGAAGTAGAAGTACTTGGCACCCACTTCAATGTACACGCCTATGACGATGAATCAACGGCTAAAACCACGCTGCTGGAAGGTCGTATCAGGGTAGTGAGCGGGAAAGCCTCCAAACTGCTCGTTCCAGGGCAGCAAGCCATCGTAGGCGCCACCGAACAAATTGATATTAATAACAACGTTGATCGGGACCAGGTCATGTCCTGGATCAATGGCGTATTCATTTTTGATCATGAAAATATCCGCACCATCATGCAGCAGATCAGCCGCTGGTATGATGTGGAAGTGGTGTACAATAATCCTCATGCCGGAGAAACTTTTTCGGGGGTAGTCAGCCGTGATGGCGATGTAACGCAGGTCTTGAAAATCATGGAGGCCAACGGACTTACATTCAAAATAGAAAATAAAACCATCATTATACAGTAAACGAACGGACCATAAAAAAACAGGAAGTGGGTTCAGCACTTCCTGTTAAAACGCAGGTCTGAATTTTTCCAAAATCTAAGTATTGTCAATTCTTCATTCCTACAAATCAAAGTTATGAATTTACAGGATGTCACGCTTTCCATTCCATGGAAAAAACGTGTGATTAACACTATTATTACCATGAAACTAACCGCAGGCTTGCTACTAGCCAGTTGCCTACAGGTAAGTGCCTACAGCTATGGACAAACAGTTACGCTACATGAAAAGAAAATTTCGCTGCAGAAGCTTTTTCTAAAGATTCATGAGCAAACAGGTTACCAGATCTTTTATAAAGACTGGTTGCTGGATAATGCCGGAAAAATCGATATCAATGTAGACAATATGCGACTGGAGCAGGCGCTCTCCATTTGCTTTAAGAACCTGCCTTTATCCTACACCGTATCGGATAAAAATATCATCATCAGGGAAAAACAAACTGCCGACACAAAGCTGGCGGGCACGGAGCAAAATGCCCCTATTGTTTTGAAAGGCGCCGTGAAAGATGAAAAAGGATTACCACTGGTGGGTGTAACCATTAGTCTGAGCGGTACGGGCAAAGGTGCTATCACCAATGAAAAAGGTGAGTTTGTCATCAATGCCAACCGGGGAGATGTCCTGGTATTTTCTATCCTCGGATACAAGAAAAAAAGCATCACCGTAGGCGATGATAATTTTGTGACCGTCTCCATGGATTTGGATGTTGTTTCTGCAGGAGAAGTGGTGGTGGTGGGCTATGGCGTCCAGAAGAAAGTAAATCTGACTGGTGCGGTGTCTGTTATTAAAGGAGGAGATCTGGACCGCCGGCCGGTGTTGAATGCCACACAAAGTCTGCAAGGTTTGGTACCCGGACTGAATGTATCAGTAGGCGCCAACACCAAACCTGGGCAAAGTTACAACCTCAACGTCCGCGGTGCGGGTAACCTTGCTGGTGGCGATGGGCCGCTGGTATTGGTAGATGGAATTCCCATGGATCTTGGCTCTGTGAATCCTAACGACATCGAATCTATTTCCGTGTTGAAAGATGCAGCCGCCTCGTCTATATACGGCGCCCGCGCGCCTTACGGCGTTATCCTGGTGACCACCAAAAAAGGTAAGGCCAATAAAACAGTGATTAATTACTCCAATAACTTTGGCGTAACCCGGCCGGTAAATTTGCCGAAAATGGCCAATGCGTATGACTTTGCCACTTATTTCAATGCGGCAAGTGCCAACGCCGGCGTAGCGCTACAGTATTCAGATGCCAAGCTCGCGCAACTGAAAGCATATGTAGAAAATCCCAGTGCTAACGTGAATCCATTCCCGGAAGCGAAAGATAATTTTCTCCTCAATTTTGAAAATTCACCTAACGGTGTCGCCAGTACGGATTGGTTTGCCTTTAATTACAAACCTTCCTCCTTCCGGCAGCAACATAACCTGAGCATCAGCGGGGGGAATAAAACCACGCAGTATTTTGTGTCAGGTGGCTATTATGGCGAAGGTGGTGTATTACGTTTTGCAGATATTAATTATCATCGGTATAATCTGAACAGTACCATTACGTCACAGGTAAATGACTGGTTTAAACTTAAACTGAACAGCAAGGTAACCTCAGATCAATACCAGGCGCCTTTTACGCCAGGTGGCACCTTTGAATCCAACTATTTTCATGACCTTGCCCGCTTCAGACCCAATGTTTCTCCCTATGATTTAAACGGGCATTATAATGAGCTTTCCCTGGTACCTTATCTGCAGTCAGGCAGCGATTTCACCGGCAAAGTATTTACGCTGATCGTGCAGCCGGGCATTGAGCTGGAACCAATTAAAAACTGGAAAATAAACGCTGATCTGAATATCAACAGAGGCTCTTTTGACAGCGCCACTATCTTACTGCCTGGTGTGATTTATGGCATTGATGGTACACAGAAGTATGTCAATCGTTCGGAGTTTGGTATTCCGCTCAGTGGGAGTTACCGCAGAGGGGTTGCCACAAATGTGTACATGTCGCCCAATATCTATACCTCTTACCGCTATACACCAACGGAGGATCATGAGTTTAATTTCCTGGCAGGATTTCAGCAGGAGTCCTTCGACTACAGCGCATTGAGCTCAGCAGCTACGCCGCTGATCAGCTTCAATACGCCGGGCATTAATTTATCCGGTGTGCCGGCCACTACTTTTGAAAGCCGTTATCATTGGTCTACCCGCGGTTATTTTGGTCGTATCAACTATAACTATAAAGAAAAATATCTTGTTGAATTTAACGGCCGCTATGACGGTTCTTCCCGATTTGCGCCATCCAGCCGCTGGGGCTTCTTCCCATCTGCCTCTGTTGGTTATAATATCGTGAAGGAAGATTTCATGAAGGGGCTTCATAAAATATTTGATAATCTTAAAATTCGTGCTTCCTACGGTTTACTGGGCAATCAATCCGGTGCCGGCATGTATTCTTATATACAAACAATGGGGATATCCAATGTGGGAATAAACGGTGCGGGCCCGAAATGGTATTTCCAGAATGGACGCGAAGCGAATATTCTTGCCCCTGCGGCCTACAATGCAACTAACACCTGGGAAAAAGTGCTGGTAAAAAACCTTGGCCTCGACTTCGATCTGCTGCAAGGCCGCCTGTCGGGTAGTGTTGAAGTGTATCAGCGTGATACCAAAGATATGTTAGGCCCCTCTTTCGATATCGCCGACATGTTTGGCGCTACGGTGCCTTCCAGCAACAATGCCAATTTGCGCACCAACGGTTGGGAGTTATCTCTTAATTATAAAGGGAACATCGGCAACGACGTCAAATTCAATGTAGGTGCCGTACTTTCTGATAATAAATCAGTAGTCACCAAGTATCAGAATCCTACTTTCTTCGATCCTGCCAACAAATTCTATGAAGGGAAACACCTGGGAGAAATCTGGGGCTACCGCAGTTCCGGCCTGATTCAAAATGATGAGGAAGCCGCTGCATTTAATGGGCTGGATCATTCATTTATCAGCACGCAGGCATGGAAACCGGGTGACGTAAGATATGTAGACCTTAATGGAGATAAGAAAATCAACAACGGCACCAATCGCCTGGATAGTATGGGCGACATGACCGTTATTGGCAACACCACTCCCCGCTATGCATATGCCATCACAGGCGCGGTGGATTGGAAAGGATTGACGCTGTCTTTTGTAATACAAGGTATCGCTAAACAAGATTTTGCACCATCATCCGGCGATGCATATTTCTGGGGCTATGGCTCCTATGCGCAGATGACCGTGTTTAAGCAGCATATGGACTACTGGACACCGGATAATCCAAAGGCATATTATCCCGCGCCCTACACCAACTCGGCAGGTGCAATAGCGCCCTTCCAAAACAAAAGTGAACAGGTATCCGACAGGTATATGCAAAATGCCGCTTACCTGCGACTAAAAAACGTGGCGCTGAACTATTCCCTGCCAACAGGATTAGTTAACAGCGCCCATTTGTCGAAGGTATCCGTATTTATATCCGGCGAAAACCTGTTGACCATTACGAAGCTTAGCAAAATATTCGATCCTGAAACATTGAATATTTCTACGATAGGCACAGGTAAATCATATCCGTTGACGCAGGTATTTTCTGCCGGTATGAATGTCATTTTTTAATTACCAAATTTCCAATGATGACTATTTCAATATATAGATATTTACAGCTGGCGGCGGTGCTGACCGTATTCACGTCGATAGGCTGCAACAAAGACTTTCTTGACAAAGCGCCTTTAGATGCCCTGAGTACCGACAATCCCTTAGCATCTACCAATGAACTACGCCTATATGTAGATCAGTTTTATGCTGCCACACTGCCCTCGCAGCCGGGTGGGGTAAATAGTGCCGGCATTGCTTTTAATGATGGTTTTGGTACCGATAATATGGGCTTTGGTAATACACCGGATGCCAGGATGAATGGGGCCTTGTCGCCCAACGGCGTAGTGATTTCCGGGTATACCACCATAAGGAGCATCAACTATTTCCTGGAGCATTACACCAATGCGCAGGGAGATCCGACTTTAATCAATAATTATTTAGGCGAGGCCAAATTTTTTCGTGCCCTTACCTATTTCGGTATGGTAAAGGACTATGGTGATCTGACCTGGGTAAATAAGGTATTACCTGCGGATGCCAACCTCATGGAGGTTCCCCGCGATCCGCGCACACTGGTAATAGACTCTGTGCTGGCAGATCTGGACCAGGCAGCTGCGTTGTTGCCGGTGCAAGCCAGTAGCGCCACGATGCGCCTTCACAAAGATGTGGCACTGGCGCTGAAGTCGAGAGTGGCATTATATGAAGCCACCTGGCAGAAATATCACAGCGCGAAAAATGATCCTTTCTTTACTACGGGTATGACCAATGCTAAAATCAGGGATTATTTCCAGCAGGCAAAAGATGCTGCCAATGCTGTTATCAGCAGCGGCCGCTGGAAAATTTTCAATACGGGCAAACCGCTGAACGACTACCAGAACCTGTTCATCACTAACGATCTATCTGCCAATAGCGAAGTATTGCTATGGAGAAAGTACAGTGTTGCCGATCTTATTGGTAACAGCGTCGCTAAGTATGTATCTACCGGAGGTGGAAATATGGGTATTAGTCTTTCTCTCGTAGATGATTACCTCACGATCACCGGCACACCTTTCACCGGCACTGCCAGAGCGAATGCGCAAGCAGCCTACGGCACAGAATTACTACCCACCGTAAGAGATCCTCGTTTATCACAAACAGTAGTAGTACCGCGTGTGCAGCCATTGAAGCCCGGTACAATAGCGCCTGCATACCCCGCGTTAAATGGTACGAGTTTTAGTCTGAATACTACCGGCTATGCGCTGGCTAAGTTTTTAGCGTACAATGATCCGATCGCCTATACAGACGATAACAAAGATCAGACACCGGCCATTGCTTTCCGATATGCAGAAGTATTGCTAAACTACGCAGAAGCAGCAGCAGAACTGGGAGATGATCCAACAGCTGTGGCGACTGTTTTAAAACCTTTGCGCGACCGTGCAGGCATGCCCGTTATGAATGTAGCAAATGAATTTAATGGAGATGCCAATTATCCATTTCATGATTTAAGTCCCCTCCTACAGGCTGTTAGAAGAGAGAGAAGAGTAGAGCTGGCCTGCGAAGGATTCCGTTTAGACGACATTATGCGCTGGGCTGCCGCGGATGTATTGGTGAAGGGCAAAAGACCTGTGGGTACATTATTTGCCGGCAGTGACCTCGTGCAGCAAAATACCGCCACCGGCTTCTACGGTGCTTCTATGTTGATTTATGACACCCCTCCTGCCGGCAAAAAAGTGAATCTATATCTTTCAGGAAATCCGGGTGACCCATTACGATATGTTGATCCTTACAAGGCATCAGCGCCAAATGGTTTTGGATTTAATCTCAAACGGGATTACCTCCTGCCAATCCAGCAGCGGCAATTGCAGCTGACAGGTTTTAAATGGGTACAGAATCCAGGTTGGTAATTTCTACATTTCAAAAAGATCATTATGTGTAACTTAAAAAGATATTCCAGGATAGCAGCTTCAGTGGGATTAATATTTTCCCTGGCTACTGCCTGCAAGAAAGATAATATGCCGGTAAAACCAGTGCCTGCAGCGTTTACGGCCACCATGAAACATAACGGCAGTTTCGCTGCCAGCGGCGGTAAAGATACAGTTGTCATCACTGCCGGCACAGATGGCTGGTGGGTAACCATCCCCACTGCCAGCACTTCCTGGTGCGCTGTTACGCAGGCATATGGGGCGGGAAACTTTCAACTACCTGTAACGATAGGCGCCAATACCACCGGCGCCGCCCGGCAGGTCATCATTACTTTAAATCCCAGTTATAATTTACCTAAGGTAGCTATCACACTGAATCAGTCGAACTAAGTACCTTGCGCAAAAAAACAACAGTTGAGCTAATAAAACACTAAGTATGAGACTACGAAATTGGATAGGCGTGTTATTTTCGCTAACAGTTTCTGCGACGGCCTTCGCGCAGAAAAGACCTAATGTAATCATTATCGTTTCTGATGACCACGCGTATCAGGCCATCAGTGCTTACGGCAACAAATTGATTAAGACACCAGGCATTGACAGAATCGCCCACGAAGGCGCGAGATTTGACCGCGCCTATGTCACCAATTCAATTTGCGGACCGAGTAGAGCGGTGATATTGACCGGGAAATATTCCAACAAAAACGGGTTTACGGATAATGAACATTCCCGTTTTGATGGCTCCCAGAACTCGTTCATCAAAGAGCTGACAAAGAGCGGTTACCAGACCGCCTGGATTGGTAAATGGCATCTTGAAACAAAGCCGCAGGGCTTTACTTTCTGGGAAATATTACCGGGTCAGGGGCTCTATTACAATCCTGATTTCATCCAAATGGATAGCTCCAAAACAAGGATACCTGGTTATGCCACCAATATCATAGAAGATCTGGCCGAAAACTGGCTCGATCAACGGGATACCTCCAAGCCCTTCTGCCTCGTCATAGGCCATAAAGCCACCCACCGCGTATGGCTACCGGATACCGCCGATATGGGCATGTACGACAACATCAAATTTCCGCTGCCAGCCAATTTCTACGACGATTACAACACGAGAAAAGCCGCAGCAGTACAGGATATGTCTATTGCCAAAACCATGATTATGGGATATGATCTTAAGATGTTTGATTCTGATCAGGCGGCCAACAAAGATGGTAATATCAATCGGATGAGTCCTTCACAACGTGCGCGTTTTGATAGCTATTACAAGGCCATTCATGCCGACCTAAATGCACAACATCTTTCCGGTAATGCACTCACAGAATGGAAGTACCAGCGCTATATGCGTGATTACCTGAGCACCGCCGCATCGCTGGATCGTAATATCGGCCGCACACTGGACTACCTCGATAAGCACCAGTTGACCGAAAACACCATCGTGATTTACCTTTCTGATCAGGGCTTCTACATGGGCGAACATGGCTGGTTCGACAAACGCTGGATGTATGAAGAATCGTTCAGAACACCTATGGTGATGCGTTATCCCGGCGTCTTAAAACCCGGCACCGTTAACCGTGATTTTGTGATGAACCTAGACCTTGCACCTACCGTACTGGATGCTGCCGGTGTTAAAATACCTGCAGACATGCAGGGAGAATCATTCCTACCATTACTGAAAAATCCAAAGCAAAAAGGAAGAGAAGCGATGTTTTATCATTACTATGAAAATGGTGAACATTCCGTATCTCCTCAATTCGGAATCAGAACCCAGCGATATAAACTGATTCGCTATTACAAACGCATTTCAGCCTGGGAGTTATTTGATCTTGACAAAGACAAATCTGAAATGACTAATCTATACGGCAAAAAGGGCTATGAAGCCATTACCGCACAATTGAAAAAGCAGTTGTCGGCATTGATTAAAAAGTATGAAGATGTAGATGCGGAGGAGATCATGAAAGCAGAGCCGTAATAACGGGAATGCGTATATGAAAACTGCCTCCGGGGGATGTGAATCCCGGAGGCAGTTTATTTTGGGCTTAGCTTCAATAATCGTGCATGGAATAAACCCCGTGTTCCGCGGTAATTTTCAATCTCGCCCGGTAAGCCATGGGATTAAAATTGATGCTTTTGCAGGGAATGATTTGGTCCGTGACGTGTTTTCTGAAATTTCAATTTTATTCGGTTCAACTAACAACATATGCCTAGGTTTTACAACAACGCATTCCCCAAGACTTCAATTCTATTCAGTTCAATTAACACCACTTGATTGCGGGGTATTTACAATCGACGAAACGCATTTCAATTCTTTTCAGTTCAATTAACACTCTTTCGTGAAATCTATTACTGCTCCAAGGTACATTATTTCAATTCTATTCAGTTCAATTAACACAGCATATTCGAGCGTATCTTTTCTCACAGACACCAAATTTCAATTCTATTCAGTTCAATTAACACTTTTAAAGACTTTGTTACCCAAGATATCAACTGCTTATTTCAATTCTATTCAGTTCAATTAACACCGCAGCTTTAAAGAAATTGAGACATTTGCTTATCGAATTTCAATTCTATTCAGTTCAATTAACACCACCGTATTCTGATGCGGTAACTTCCTGATATACCAAATTTCAATTCTATTCAGTTCAATTAACACCCGGATATATAATCCTGTCCGGCTAAAGGTCTACCGATTTCAATTCTATTCAGTTCAATTAACACATCTATATTCCTGTTTCCCTGCAAGGGAAT
>NZ_DATCVJ010000611.1:0-4221 GCF_036566945.1 Chitinophaga sp.
AAAAAAGTGAACTGGAAAAAGCAAAGGGACAGGCACGTAGTCTGAGCCTCGATTTATACGAGCAATGGGCCGGCCTGGAAGGAAATGGACAATTCAGGTTTACACCGCCTACCCTGAGCCTCATGGCTTTTCGTCAGGCTATGCAGGAGTTAAAGGAAGAAGGTGGTATTCCTGCCAGAGAAAAACGCTACAAAGAGAATAAAGCGGTGTTGGATCAGGGCATGTCAGCACTCGGTTTCAAACAGTATCTCCGTCCGGAAATTCAGGGGCATATTATTTCTTCATTCCTTTACCCGGAAGATCCTGCCTTTAATTTTGAAAGATTTTATGAGCAGCTGAATGATCGCGGGTTTATTATTTACCCGGGAAAATTAGGTAAAGCCAACGCATTTCGTATCGGTAATATCGGACAGATATTTCCGGACGATGTAAGAGCTTTGGTGGTGGCTATTGAAGAGGTGATGAAAGCGGAGAAGGTAGTGACGGGTGCAGTCATTGCCTGATAGTATTAACAATTCGAATTTTTTGATGGCATACAAGGCTGGCAGATTTTCTGCAAGCCTTGTATGCCTACGCGGATCTGGCGGTTAAAACGGGCATGGAAAAAGATTGGCGAAAACTCCAGGTGAGGAAATTAAAGAACCTGGGGCTGACTGTCAGTCACGATCCCGGCTATACGATTTCCCCATCGGGAGAAGCTTTTTTGAGCGCGTTGTGATGGTGTTTTAGGTTATCACTTTAATAATGTACAGGAATTTCCTTTTAGGACGCAGTGCATCCTACATCTCTTTTTGTTCATTCCAGCATCATCAAATGAGTTCCGGCTACAATTGTATTTCAAATAAGCTCGATGTGCCACCTTTGTAATGCGCCGGCAGTTCAGGTGCATCGCCGGTAGCAATAATACCCAGGTAGTTGAAACCGCAACTCACATAGTAGTTGTTTAGTTTGTCGTTACCGCTGCCAGTATCCATTCTGATAAATTTCTTGCCATGGGCAGGCGCATATATTTTAGCCCAGTCTACAATTTTTTTAACGTAACCATTCCCGCGGAAATCCGGGTGGGTGGCTATGCGGTGAATATAAATGGCCGGGTCTTTATCTTTTTCTTTCCAGATAAAAGGATCTTCAAAAGCAATAGAAAAAACGCATACGATCTGGTTGTCTGCCACAATTTTCCATAATCTGTTTTCATGGATTTCATTTTCTATCAGTGTGCTGTCAAAGCCCAGCCAATGCTTCTGCGCTACTTTTTTCTGTAGTAGAGTACCCGCATTATATAAGCTGAATATGATGTCGATATCTTCGATAGTGCTGTTGATAATTTTCATGAGATTTGAATTTAGCGATGGTAAAATTCAAACTTTAATATGGATTAAAACAGATTCAGTTTTGTGTATTTTTACCAGATCAGATTTGTGATAAGTCTTTTATAGAGGAGCTTTCGGGTAAGATATCTATCTTTATAATATAACAATAGCTAACAGATGAAGTTAACAATAACAGGGTACTCTACTGCGCTGTTTTCTACCTGGTATCTTTTGGAGGAACTGGGTATTTTAATGGATGCAGGCGACGGACTTACCTCGGCATTATTACAAAAGAGTAGGAAAATTAATTATGTATTTATTTCGCATGCCGACCGGGATCACCTGACAGGATTGGTGCAGCTCAACCAATTAAATGCGCGGGAGGGCTTCCCGGTAATTTGCTATCCCCGCGATAGCAAGTCGTTTCCGGCCATGGAGGAATTTCTGAAAAGATTTGATCCACATACCTCCGGTATACAATGGAAGGCAGTAGCGCCCGGTGATGAAATATGGGTGAAAGATGACCTGGTGGTGGTTCCTGTGCGGAATGAACATGTAACAACAGATCAAAATATTATCAGAAGTCTGAGTTATAAAGTAATGCAGGTAAAGCAGAAAGTAAAACCGGAACTGGCCGGTTTGCCTGCAGCAGCCCTGAAGCAAATCATCATGGACAAAGGAAAGGAAAGCACCACCATGGAGGTGAGGGCCAATCTGGTGGGGTATTCCGGAGATACGCCCGTGCAGGACCTGCAACGCTGGGACCAGTCGGGCATACTGATACACGAAGCCACTTTTTTAGGTAGTGAAGGAGAGGTGAAAATGATTGCCCATAAAAATAAACATAGTAAACTGGAAGAAGTAATGGAAATGGTGAGTCAGATTTCCGTGCAACAACTCGTCCTGGGCCACTTCTCCTCACGGTATTCAGCCGAACAAATTGATCGCAGCATCAAAGATTTATGTGATAAATACGCGATCAATATCCCTGTATTTCGTTTATTACCCGGACTAACGGTGAAGGATATATTATCCGGAGATCCGGTTAATAGGTAGCGTGGTAGCCATTTTTTGGGGATATGTAACGACTGTTTTCTAATTTTTTTTCATAAGATTTGTTTTTGTGAATAATTATTTCCTACATTTGCATCCCGCTACAAAAGGTCGGAGACGGGGCGTAGCGTAGCCCGGTATCGCGCCTGCTTTGGGAGCAGGAGGTCGCAGGTTCGAATCCTGCCGCCCCGACTACAGCATAAGTGGGAATAAATGTGACTGAAGAGGTTCATTTATTCCCACTTTTTTTTTGAACGCATTGGCCCACCACATTGAAAATGGCGCTGTTAGTGGTTCGTTGTTTCGGTGCTCATACTCCATCTTCGTTACCAGGGTATTTCTCCTGTTGCAGGATTATTTTCCTCACTAAAAAATTTTCCTGTTGGGCCATCATTGTCAATCAACGCATATTTTACTATTCGTTTTCCGGCATCATTAACAGTTCCGGGCCCACGATGTCCATTGAAATCTGTTTTGGTGAATCCCGGGCAAACAGCATTTATTTTGAAGTTGGTATTTTTTAATTCGTATGCTAACACAACCGTGTACATATTCAAGGCTGATTTTGAAGAAAGATATACAGCGCCTTTGTAGTCGTAGTATTTATATGCGGGGTCGCTGTGTAGGGTAATGGAGCCTTGACTTGAACTTACATTTACAATACGAGGTGCTGACGACTCTTTCAGCAAATCAATAAATGCCTGTGTAACCCGCACTACGCCGTAAATGTTAGCATCATAAGTTGCTTTAAACTGGTCAATAGTGGCGTCAAGTGCCGTTTGTGGGTAACCACCATAAATACCCGCATTATTAATAAGTATGTCCAACACGTTGGTTTTTTTACCTATTTCTTTGCGGGCTTTAATGACTGATTTGTCATCTGTAATGTCAAGTTGAATAACTTCTACATTATTTAATCCCTTCGCTTTTAATTTAGCAACGGCTTCTACACCATTTTCTAAATTACGACTGCCGAGGTAAACATGTATTCCTTTTTGAGCAAGTTGCTGTGCAACTTCAAAGCCAATGCTTTTGTTAGCTCCTGTTACTAATGCAAATTTCATGTCTTGTATGAATTTTATGAAGCAAAAGTAGCGGGCTAAAAAATAGCGGAAATGGACAATTCAATTTATTTCCCCGACAAATCTTGCCTGGGCAAAAAATCGCTTGCACTTTTTCCGGTGCTTTTTTTGAAGAGCTTTGAAAAATAATCAGGGTCATTAAAGCCCAGTTCATAGGCCAATTCTTTGATAGAAGCATTAGAATAACGCAATTTTCTCTGGGCTTCGGCCATCAAACGGTTAATAAAATAATCTTTGGGCGATGTTCCTGAATACTCTTTTACAATCCGATATAAACTGTTTGTAGATAAAGCTAATTTTTCGGCAATGGCGTTAATAGAAGGTTGCTCTGTAAGGTGCGTTTCCACGACTAATTTGAACTCAATAAACTTTGTGAGATTAGCGTTTAAGGTATGGAGGGGTTCTTTGTTTTTGAAATAGGCGCTATTTAATTCTGATAACAATGAGTTCAAATAAGCTAATATTATTTCAGTATCGGTTTCATATTTATCTAAGTAAAATATCTGGTTTAAAATCTCAAAAACCTTTATCACTCTTTCTCTTGCAGCACTGTCCAGAACGATGGTTTGCGCGTTTAAAGGGTTCACTAAAAAGGAAAATTGTTGCGGTAACAATGCCAATGTATTTTCATCAAACAGCAGCTTGAAATATTTTAAATCGTCTGTTTTAGCGGGCGGCGTAAAAATTTGATTGGGCATTGCAAAAAGCAGGTGCCCGTCAGTAAGCGTAAAATCTTGTAAGTCTATATTGTATGTAATTGAACCGCTTTCAATTAA
>NZ_DATCVJ010000612.1:0-15124 GCF_036566945.1 Chitinophaga sp.
TTATGGCCGGAGGCGCAGTAAGTAATTCCACCTATACCAGCAGTAAAGACACCGGTGTTAAACCGGGTAGTTACCTGTTCCCGTTTATTTTAGTAACCAGCCTGTTTTTTTTATGGGGCCTGGCCTATGGTCTGCTGGACGTGCTGAACAAGCATTTCCAGGAAGTATTGAACATTACGACCAAGCGTTCCACTTTATTACAGGGTGCCTATTTTGGTGCTTACTTCCTGATGGCTTTGCCGGCGGGAATGTTCATGAACAAATTTGGCTACAAGAAAGGAATTATCCTGGGACTGTTGCTCTATGCTACCGGCGCGTTCCTTTTTTATCCGGCCGCCAGTGCGCTTAATTTTGATTTCTTTTTGCTGGCATTATTTATACTGGCCTGTGGATTAGCTTGTCTGGAAACGGCTGCCAATCCTTATGTAACAGTATTGGGTGCGGTAGAAACTTCTGAGCAACGTTTAAATTTATCGCAGTGCTTTAATGGCCTGGGCTCCTTCCTCGGACCTATTATTGGTGGTAAATTATTTTTCGGCGCAGGCAAAGGAGATCTTAGCACAGTACAGATGACCTATATCGTTATTGGTATAGTAGTATTGCTGATTGCTACTTTCTTCTACAAAACACCACTGCCGGAAATTAAAGAAGCAGAACAGGAAGGTAAAGCAGTAATGGAAGATACCCGTCCGCTTTTTGCTCACCGGCATTTTGTACTCGGCGTGGTAGCACAGTTCTTCTATGTGGCAGCACAGGTAGGTGTGGGCGCGTTGTTTATTAACTACGTAACGGCTTACTGGCATGGCATTACCACTGAAAAAGCCTCTTACCTGTTAGCAGTTGGGATGGCGTTATTCATGGGCGGTCGCTTTGTGGGTACAGCACTGATGCGTAAAATTGCGCCTAACCAGTTGCTGGCATTGTATGCGTTTATCAACGTATTATTATGCGCCTTTGTGATGACCGGCGATGGTGCAGCATCTGTATACGCCCTGATCGCGGTGTTCTTCTTCATGTCTATTATGTTCCCAACCATTTTTGCATTGGGCGTAAAAGATCTGGGAAAACATACCAAGCGGGGTGCTTCCTTCCAGGTAATGTCAATTGTAGGCGGTGCATCCGTACCTTATGTAATGGGTATTGTAACAGAATGGCAGTCACTCGCTATCTCTTACGGCATTCCTACTTTTTGCTTTGCGATCGTATTCCTGTACGGTTGGAAAGGTTATAAAAGAGTATAATCAGCTGATTTCTTTTTAATACTTAATCCGCAAAATCATGTAACTTCCTTACACAAAAGAGGACACCATGGTTTTGCGGATTTTTATTTCCTATGCTTGCTGCTTCCTGCTGGTAAACACGCTGTTTGCCCAGGGGCGTCCCGATACCCGCCGGGCGTCTTCTTCCCTGCAACTATCCATCAAACATGTAATGGGACAACAACCGCTGGTCAGGCAACAGGTTACTTATACCAATGCTGCCGGAGAGCCATTTACCATTAGCCGTTTCCGTTATTTCCTCAGTAATTTTTCATTGGAAACCGTTCATGGAGAAAAGGTGGTTTTGCCGCCGGTTTATTTTTTGGTAGATGATGCCATTGATACCTCTAAAACAATTCGCCTGGATAGCGTTCCTGCCGGGCAATATAAAAGCATTCAATTCCTGATCGGAGTAGACAGTATCCGCAATATGAGCGGGGTGCAATCGGGCGCACTGTCGGTAGAAACCGGCATGTTCTGGACCTGGAACAGCGGCTATATCATGGCGCAGATAGAAGGGCATTCTCCGGTGATTACTTCGCCCACCCAGGAATTTTTATTTCATGCCGGTGGCTATAAATCAAAAGACCAGGTGCTCAAATATGTATCACTTCCCTTTCCGCAACCACTGGCCATCGCTGCCGATAGGCAACCTCGTATTCAACTGACCGCCGATGTGGAAAAATGGTTTGTACCTGATACCGTCAGTTTTAAAAACATAGCGGTGATCATGGCGCCGGGAGTGAAAGCAAGACAGGTAGCTGGTAATTATCAGCATATGTTTCAGATGACGGGCATATCAAATTAACAAGGAGCATCATTGCATGACGCGTAAAACAACATATATCATAGGGGCTTTTTGCTTGTTGCTCATCCTGGTACAGGCGGGCACAAAAAAGAACAATATCGGTGGCCCTGAACCTTACCTGCTGCAGCTGCCCGCACATTTCCCGAAACCCGTGTATGATTTTTCCCGCAATCCGCTCACCAAACCTGGTGTAGCGTTGGGGCGGTTTATGTTTTATGATTTCCGGCTTTCAAAAGATAGTACCGTTTCCTGTGGCTTCTGTCATCAGCAGTTCGCGGCATTTGGTCATTTTGATCATGCGCTGGCACATGGGGTAGCCGGACAACAAGGCACCCGTTCCGTTCCGGTATTGTTTAACATGATCTGGCAAAAAGCATTTATGTGGGACGGCGGTGTTAATCACCTGGAAATACAACCACTTACGCCGCTGACAGACCGTAATGAAATGGCTGGCGATCTGAAAGAACTGATTCAGAAAATGCAGGCCGATACTGCCTACCGCAGCAAGTTTAAAGCGGCTTTTGGTTCAGAAGAAATTACCAGCGAACGTATGTTCAAAGCATTTACCCAGTTTATTGCCACTATGGTATCCGCCAGTTCCCGGTATGATAGTGTTATGTTGAAGCTGCCGGGTGCTGTTTTTTCGGAAGAAGAAAAGGCAGGGTATACTATTTTCCAGGAAAAGTGCGCGGGCTGTCATAAAGAACCGCTATTTACAGATTTAACCTATCGCAGCAACGGGCTGCCTTACCTGCCGGCCCTGAATGATGTAGGCAGAATGAAAATCACCGGCAATACAGATGATAATCTTCGTTTTAAGGTGCCTTCTCTGCGAAATATCCTTAAGAGCTCCCCTTATATGCACGACGGTCGTTTTTTCGATATTTACCAGGTATTTGACTTCTACGATCATGGTGTACAGGCTACTACCACTACCGACCCGTTGGTGAAGAATGGTATCCGGTTATCGGACAAAGAAAAGAGACAGCTGTATTTCTTTTTGAATACACTCACAGACTATTCGTTTATCAGCAATCCGGGGTTGAGTGAGGTGTTGATTGATTAGTATCAAACGATGGTCACCTTTACGCCCAGGTCTTCCATTTTCTTTATCACGTGTTCGCCTACACCTTGATCGGTGATGACTTCATCGATATCTTCCAGTCCGCAGATACGGCCAAATCCTCTTTTGCCGAATTTGCTGGAATCCGCTAGCACAATGGTTTTCTGCGCCGTTGCCATCATCTTTTGGTTCAGGTGCGCTTCCATGATATTGGTGGTAGTAAGACCAAACTCCAGGTCAATGCCATCTACACCGAGGAATAGTTTACTGCAGGAAAAATCTTCCAGTATTTTTTCCGCATAGGACCCGGTAACGGAAGTAGAGCTGTTACGAAGATGCCCACCGAGTTGTATGACTTCTATCTCCGGGCGACGCAGCAATTCCAGCGCTACGTTCAGTGCCGCGGTGATCACCGTGAGATGTCCTTTGGGTTGTATATTTTTTGCCAATGCCAGCACCGAAGTACCGGAGGCAATAATAATCGCATCGTTGGGGACAATGAGTGCAGCCGCAGCCAAACTAATGCTATGCTTCTCTTCCCGGCGGATATTTTCCTTTTCGTTGACCGGTTTGTCGATCGTATAAGGATTTTGCACCGTTGCCCCGCCATGTGAACGGAATAGCAGTGACTTATCCTCCAGTAGTTTGAGGTCTTTTCGTATAGTCACTCCCGATACATCCAGTTCCTTACAGAGTTCCAATACATTGACGTATCCTTTCTCCTGTAGTTTACCAAGGATAAACTTATGACGTTCTGCGATATTAATCATAGACATATCGGATAAAATTAACGTATTAAAATGTGTTGTTACGGAATTGCCGGAAAATATGCCCCCTGCGAAGGTTCCTCAAATTTGCTTTCACTTCCTTATTTATGATTGCATATTAAGGAAATTATAGCGATCACATCTTATTAGTTTGATAAAATTTGAAATAAAAAGAAAATATTTTAAAGGATAGTAAGATGTGGTTATATGTGTAATATGCTATTATACAATATTTTAATAAATTTCCTTTTGTTCTCTTTCCATTTATCCATCCTATTGTAGTTTTTTTCATTTTATTTTCTATTTTGGTTTCAAATTATTTCTTTTTCTTTTTATTACTATTGCGTCCGAGATAAATGAAACTATTTAAAAGTCATTGAACTATAAAATGAAGAGAATTGAATCAATCAGGCAATTAAAGGAAGCAGGTAAACAACCCTGGGATCTTATCATCATCGGAGGCGGGGCGACTGGTCTGGGTATAGCCATGGATGCCGCCACCAGGAATTACAGGACGTTATTACTGGAGCAGGCCGACTTTGCCAAGGGTACTTCCAGCCGTAGTACAAAACTGGTACATGGCGGCGTAAGATACCTGGCGCAGGGCGACATTGCCCTCGTACGGGAAGCACTATACGAAAGAGGATTGCTACTGAACAATGCACCGCACCTCGCACACAACCAGCAGTTTATTATTCCGCAGTATAACTGGTGGCAAGGGCCATTTTATACGATCGGTCTGAAAATATATGATCTCCTTTCCGGTAAACTGAGCCTGGGCCGCTCCCGGCATATTGGCCGGAAGGAAGTGATCCGGCGGCTACCCACCATTCGTCCCGAAGGGTTGAAAGGAGGTATTGTTTATCACGATGGTCAGTTCGATGATGCCCGTCTCGCTGTGAACATTGCACAAACGGCCGTTGAAAACGGCGCCGTATTGCTGAATTATTTCAAAGTGAACGGTCTGCTGAAAAACACTAGTGGCAAGATCTGCGGCGTTCGCACTACCGATCTCGACACCAATGAAACGTTTGAACTGGCGGCTAAAACAGTGATCAATGCCACCGGCGTTTTTGTAGATGAAGTGTTACAACTCGATAATCCTGCTGCTCCCAATATGGTAAAGCCCAGTCAGGGCGTACACGTAGTATTGGAGGCTTCATTTCTGAACAGCAGCAGTGCGATCATGATTCCAAAAACCGATGATGGCCGCGTATTATTTGCAGTGCCCTGGCACAACAAAGTATTGCTGGGCACCACGGATACACCACTGGATGCACATAGCCTGGAGCCTATTGCACTGGAAGAAGAGATCAGCTTTATTTTAAATACTGCCGGTAAATATCTTTCCCGTCCACCTGCCCGTACAGATGTACTCAGCGTATTTGCAGGGCTGCGCCCACTGGCAGCGCCACAGAAAGCAACCGGCAGCACCAAGGAAATTTCCCGCAGTCATAAAATACTCGTAGCACCTTCCGGCCTGATTACGATCACCGGCGGCAAATGGACCACCTTCCGCAGAATGGCAGAAGATGTGATGGAGCAGGTCATTAAAACAGGTGGATTGATACCTGCTGCCTGCAAAACAAAATCACTGCGTATTCATGGGTATCAGCAACAACCTTCTGCCATTGCACCGCTGGATGTTTACGGCAGCGAAGCTGCCAGGATACAGGCTTTTGTGGTGGTGCATCCCGAAATGAAAGGACAGCTGCATCCGCGGCTGCCTTACATCAAGGCGCAGGTGATCTGGGCAGTACAGCATGAAATGGCGCAAACCGTAGAAGACGTGCTGGCCAGACGTTTACGCGCCCTGTTCCTCGATGCCCAGGCTGCTATAGAAATGGCGCCCTTAGTTGCCGGTATCATGGCGGTAGAAATGGGCAAGGACAATGTATGGCAACAAAAACAGGTAGCAGATTTCTTACAGGTAGCACAACATTATGTGCTGAAAAATGGTACTACCCATCAACAGCTGAAAATAACGGTATAGTATATACGAACAATAGAACCACGTAACATCCACGTAGAAAAAAGAAAAACATGATCAAATACGTTATGGCCATGGATCAGGGCACAACCAGCTCCAGAGCCATTATTTTCGACCAATCAGGCGCTGTTATTTCCACGGCACAGAAAGAATTTACCCAGCTTTTTCCACAACCCGGCTGGGTGGAACATGACCCTGCAGAGATCTGGAGCAGCCAGATCGGCGTAGCTACCGAAGCGATGGCCAAAGTAGGATTGGAGGGTGGCAACATCGCTGCCATCGGTATCACCAACCAACGGGAAACTACCATTGTATGGGATCGCGAAACTGGTAAACCCATATACAACGCCATTGTATGGCAGGACCGGAGAACCGCTGACTATTGCGATACCCTCAAAGCCGATGGGATGGAAAACAACGTGCGTGAAAAAACAGGATTAGTGATCGACGCCTATTTCTCCGGTACCAAAATAAAATGGATCCTCGACAACGTATCCGGGGCACGGGAACGGGCCAACGAAGGTAAGCTCGCCTTTGGAACCGTAGACGCCTGGCTCGTCTGGAACCTTACCCATGGCGCAGTGCATGCCACCGATATTACCAATGCTTCCCGCACCCTGCTGTTTAATATCCACACACAGGAATGGGATACGGATTTACTTGCCTTACTGGATATTCCGGCATCTATGTTACCGGAAGTAAAGCAATCGAGTGAAGTATGCGGAGAAACGGCGCCGGGCATTTTTGCGGTGCAGATACCTATTGCAGGTATTGCAGGAGATCAGCATGCTGCACTTTTCGGACAGATGTGTACCGCGCCGGGCATGGTGAAAAATACCTATGGCACCGGTTGTTTTATGCTCATGAACATCGGTGATACCCCCATCCTCAGTAAAAATAATTTGCTGACAACAGTGGCCTGGAAAGTAAACGGGCAGGTACAATATGCATTGGAAGGCAGCATTTTCATTGCCGGCGCCATTGTACAGTGGCTGCGGGATGGACTGGGTATTATCCGTTCTTCTTCTGAAGTAGAAGCGCTGGCGGCAAGCGTGGCGCAAAACGATGGGGTATACCTGGTGCCTGCCTTTGCGGGACTCGGCGCACCACATTGGGATCAGCATGCGCGTGGCACACTTGTAGGATTGACACGTGGTTCTTCCGCAGCGCATATTGCACGTGCTGCATTGGAAAGCATCGCTTACCAGACGCGTGATGTATTGAAGGCGATGGAAGCAGATGCCAATATCAGTATCCGGGAATTGCGGGTAGATGGGGGCGCCACCGGGAACAATCTGCTGATGCAGTTTCAGGCAGATATCCTGCAAACGCAGGTAGTGCGTCCGGGTATTACGGAAACCACCGCGCTGGGAGCTGCTTACCTGGCTGGTTTGGCTACCGGCTACTGGCAAAACCTGGAAGAGATCAGCCGTCAGTGGCAACAGGAAAAGTGCTTTTCTCCTGAATTGCCGTCTGCGCAGCGGGAGGAATGGATCAATGGATGGAACCGGGCGGTGAATGCCGCTAAATCATGGGCTCAACAATAAAAATCTATACATATGTCTCCTTATTTAGCTGAATTAATGGGTACTGCATTGCTGCTGTTGCTGGGCAACGGCGTGGTGGCAAACGTGGTACTGCATCATACGAAAGGCAACAACAGCGGCTGGATCGTCATCACTACCGGCTGGGCGCTGGCCGTATTTGTAGGAGTGGTGCTGGCTGGCCCATATAGTGGCGCACACCTGAATCCTGCGGTCACCATTGCGCTGGCAACAGCGGGTAAATTTAACTGGGCAGATGTGCCAGGCTTTATTGCCATGCAGATGCTGGGCGCCATGCTCGGTACTTCCCTGGTATGGCTTAATTATAAAGATCATCTGAACAATACACCGGACGTAGGTTTACAGCGCGCAGTATTTTGCACGGAGCCGGCTATACGAAATGTAGGCAGGAATTTTATCTGTGAAGCCACCGGCACATTTGTGTTGCTATTCACCATTTTCTATTTCACCAATGCAGAACTCGGCGCAGAAAAAACGCCGGTTGGTCTTGGTTCTCTCGGTGCATTGCCGGTGTCTTTACTGGTATGGTCTATCGGCTTATCGCTGGGAGGTACTACCGGTTATGCCATCAATCCGGCGAGGGATCTGGGACCGCGCATTATGTATGCCCTGTTGCCGATTAAAGGAAAAGGTCACAGCGACTGGCGCTATGCCTGGGTGCCTGTACTGGGACCAGTGGTGGGTGCCGCATTGGCCGCTTTACTATTCCTGTCACTGAAGTAAATAACGTACACCTATATACGTCATTCCCAACGTTAGAAAAACCGGTATCCCGGAAAATAGAATGAAAAAACAAGTCAACCTTTCTCTTATTGGCTGCGCAGCTGCGATAGCTGCCATCAGTGTGATCAGCGCCTGTAAAACAACAAAGTCTTCCACCTCTGCGCACAGTGGTTATCCATCTTTTTACAAGGTGGGGCATCGTGGTACCCGTGGACTGATGCCGGAAAATACCATCCCTGCTATGTACAAAGGATTGGAAACCGGCGCCAATACTATTGAATTTGATGTACATATTACCAAAGACGGACAGGTAGTGGTGTATCATGATGCATCCTTTACGCCATCGTATACCACTACACCGGAAGGAAAAGATATCCCGGCGGAGAAGCGCGCAGATTATACTTTTTACCAGATGAACTACGCGGACATCAGGCCGTTTATTATCGGTGAGAAATTTTATCCCGCCTATCCCGAACAACAGAAGATGCGTTCTTATGCACCACTGCTGTCAGATATGATCGACTCCGTAGAAGCCTATACGAAAGTTCATCATCTGCCGAAGGCTTACTACCTGCTGGAAATAAAATCATCTGCCAAAACAGATGGTAAAGAACAACCCGCACCGGAAGAATATATCGACAAGCTGATGGCTGTAAAACAATTGCAGCCACTGGGCCAGCGCCTGTTGATACAGTCGTTCGATATGCGTCCGTTACAGGTCATACAACGCAGGTATCCGGCTATAAAACTGGGATTTCTGACAGATGATAAAACGAACGGATTCGAACAACACCTGGATCAACTTGGCTTTACACCGTTCTTCTATAATCCTTCTTATAAGCTGGTAACGCCGGAGCTGATAAAGAAATGCCATGATAAAAATATTCAGATTGTTCCATGGACGATAGACGACGTTAATGAAATGAAAAAACTGAAAGCATTGGGTGTAGACGGCATTATTACCGACTACCCGAACCGGCTGAAGGAAGCAGGGATATGACCATCATTTAATCAACCAGAAAACAAAAAAAACAAACACACGTATGAAATTCTTTTCACGATTCCGCGGGTCGAAACCGGCTGTTTTCCTATTGCTATGTCTTGGGATCATCGGCGGGAGTAGCTTTTCCCTGCAGGCGCAGAACATCCCCGTTACCGGAAGGGTAACCGCCGCCAACGGCACACCGCTGATTGGCGTAAACGTACAGATTGCCGGTACTTCCAAAGGCGCTGCCACTGATATTGAGGGCGCTTTTAAACTGGCCGTGCCTGCCGGCGCTACCCTTAAATTTACTTTTGTCGGTTATCTGCCAAAAGAAGTAAAAGTTAAAGGACCACAGGTACTGGTAGTATTACAGGAAGATATCCAGAAGCTCAACGACGTAGTGGTAGTAGGCTACGGCACACAAAAGAAAGCTACCCTCACCGGTGCCATTACTACGGTGCAAATGAGTGATAAGGATGGTCAGCCACTGACCAACGCGAGTAACGCGCTGCACGGTGTTCCGGGCGTATTTGCCAACCTGAGTAACAGTCAGCCGGGTGTGGACCGCAGTACGATCCGTATCAGGGGTGTCAATACTTTTGGCAGCACCGATCCCAGGGCCAACGAACCGATGGTATTGGTAGATGGTATCGAATACTCCATGGATGAACTGAATCCGAATGATATTGAAACCATCACGGTATTGAAAGACGCCGCCGCAGCGATTTATGGCTCCCGTAGTTCCAATGGCGTTATCCTCGTGACCACCAAAAAAGGAAGAGGTACTTCCCGGGTCAATTACAGCTATTATTATGGTCAGCAGAAAGCTACTTTCCTGCCGGATGTAATCACAGACCCTATCGCCTATATGAAGCTGAAAAACCAGGCCCTGGCCAATGAAGGAAAGGCGCAGGAATATGCGGATGCAGATATCGCCGAATATGAACAAGGTATGAAATCAGATCCCTTTACTTATCCTGCAAACGATTGGTATAAAATAGCGTTGAATAATGGCGTCATCAAGAAACATGATCTGAACATTTCCGGTAGCGCGGAGAAATACCAGTATCGGCTGTCGCTGGGTTATCTCGACAGAAACGGAATTCTCTTTGGACCCGGTAACCATGAGAAGAAATACTCCGTAGGGCTGAATGCTTCTATGGATCTAAGCAAACGGTTGCGTGCCGGCATTACCCTGGATGGCTATTACAGAAATTACACCACGCCATTTTATACCGATACCTGGACTTACCTGGCCCGTACTTTACCAATCCTGACAGATACGTTGCCAGATGGTCGTTATGGTAATTCCTGGCTCCGCACAGCGGGCCGTAATAACTGGGAAAACCCACGCATGCTGGCTTATAACGGTTTACAAACGAAAGTTGTACAACGTTTCCTGACCACTGTTTTTGCGGAATACAAATTACCATTTGATATCAACTACAATATCAAATTTGGGGTGGACAAGTATGATGGTATGCTGAGTGGTTTCACGCCACGTATGCAAACGTTTAATCCAAAAACCGGCGCTGCAACCAACTGGAACAGTCCTGCTACCGCTCCCAGATCGGCCAAGGCAGACTATAACGATATGAACATTCATTTCTATAATACGCTGGACTGGAAACGTTCGTTCAAAGAGAAACACAACCTCTCTGTGATGTTGGGTGCGAGCTATGATAATTTTGACTCCGATTCCTGGGGCACCAGTATGTACGGCTACCTCGATGGTACCCTGGATGCATTAAACGCCGGTACCGTCTGGAATGCGACCAATGGTAATTATACGCGCGATGTACTCGAATCATATTTTGGTCGTTTGAATTACGACTATGACGGCAGGTATTTGCTGGAAGCCACTTTCCGTTATGATGGTTCCAGCCGCCTTGGTAAGGATAGCCGCTGGGCATTTTTCCCATCTGTGTCTGCCGGCTGGCGTATAGACAAGGAAGCCTTCTTTCACTCTGATTTTGTGAATGTGCTGAAACTTCGTGCTTCTGCGGGAGTATTGGGCAACCAGGCCGTACCGCTTTACAGTACACAGGCATCTGTTGTATTGGGCGAGGACTATAGCTTTGGTGGCGTGCTGAACTCCGGGGCTGCAAAAACAACAGATGCAGATTCTACGCTCAGATGGGAAACTACCAACGCCTATAATATAGGTGCTGATGTGAATTTCTGGAAAAATCGTATAGGCCTTACCGTAGATGCGTATAAGAAACGCACCAATGGAATTTTGCGTACCGTTGGAATACCTTCCCAGGTAGGTAACCTGGCGGGCGCCAAACAAAACGTGGGGGTAGTGGACAATACCGGTATTGAAGCTACGGTACAGTATCGTGACCAGTTTGGCGGTGTTGAACTGAATGTGTATGGAACCATGGGGTACAACAAAAATGAAGTGATAGATCTGCGTGGTGAAATTCTTTATGGCAGTGGCACCATTACACAGGCCGGATCTCCTATAGATGCTTATTACATGTTACAGTCAGAAGGAATTTTTCAGACGAAAGAAGAAGTAGACAAGAGTGCGAAGCAGTCGGCCAATACCAAACCCGGCTATATTAAGTTCAAAGACGTGAACAACGATGGTATTATCAATGGAGAAGACCGGGTCATCGTTAACAGTTCTTCCTCTGTACCTAAATATACGTATGCCTTTGGCTTCAATGTGGACTACAAAGGCTTTAGTCTGAATGCTGCCTTCCAGGGTATTGCAGGTATCAAAGCATTACCAACAGCTAACCTGGCGTATCCTTTCAATAACGGCGCCAATGCTACGAAAGAATGGCTCACCGATGCGTGGACACCAGAGAACACGAATGCACGCTTGCCGATCGTTACCACCAGTACCGGCAGTATCGACAATTTCCAGCGTTCTACTTTCTGGTTGCGGGATAACTCTTATTTAAGATTGAAGAATATACAACTGGGCTATGCGTTGCCACAGCAATGGTTATCGAAAGTGAAGATTCAGAAGGTAAATGTATTTATCAATGCGGAGAACCTGCTGACGTTCTCCCGTTATAAGGACTTCGATCCGGAATCCGTACTGAATGCTACTACCTTGTATACTTATCCTATGTTGAAAACCTTCAACGGTGGTATTAATGTTACGTTCTAAACATCAAATGCAAAACAACATGAAAAAGATATATCTCCTACTTTCCTGCGCGGGTTTCCTGGCGGCAGGTTGCAACAAGAGTCTGCTGGAGACCTCGCCGCATGACCGTTACACAGAAGAAACTTTCTGGCAAACACCGGAGGCTGCCAATGCCGGACTGGTAGGCTGTTACTCTGTATTACGCAATGCAGGTATCTATGGTGGTAAAACATCCAACAATGCGACTGCACTCTGGGAGGAAACGCTTTCGCCCAATGCTTATAATCAAACGGATGCATTGAGTTTTAACTCCATTGCCCGTGGTACCCAGATGTCTAATACCGGTGGCATCGTAACGGGTCGTTATTCAGATTGCTACGGTGGTATTGGCCGTTGTAATACCTTCCTGGCAAAGGTAGATGAAGTAACTGCGCTGGATGATGCCAGCAGGCGCAGAATGAAAGGCGAGGCTTATTTCCTGCGGGCGCTGTATTACTTCCTGTTGCAGAATTATTACGGTGCAGTACCCCTGATACTGGATCCACCCGATAAGACGGCTCAGGCAGAACTGCCACGTACACCGCGTGCGGAAGTGGTAACGCGTGTGCTGATTGATCTGGACAGTGCGGCAGCCATATTACCGGTGAAGTTCACCGGCACCGATCTGGGACGTGCTACCAAAGGTGCTGCCATGGCGTTGAAGGCAAGAGTGTTGCTGTATGAAGCGAGTCCTTTGTTAAATACAGCGAATGATCCTGCCAAATGGAAAGCAGCTGCCGATGCGGCCAAAGCAGTGATGAACCTGGGCGGCACCGGATATGATCTTTTTGCAAACTACAGAGCGTTGTTTTTACAGCCTAATGAAAATAACAAAGAAGTTATTTTTGATGTGCAGTATATTTTTCCACAACAGGGCAGTTCGTTTGATCTCATCTGCACACAGTACAATACCAATGCACCTTTGCTGGATCTGGCAAAAACATACTACACCATTAAAGGTTTACCTATTACAGATCCGGCGTCCGGGTATAAGGCAGATAGTCCGTATATCCGCCGTGATCCGCGTTTATATGGCACCTTTACTTATCCGGGAGATATGTACCGCGGGGCGACTATCAATGCGACGCGTTTTGCCATCACCGGTTATGGTATGAAGAAGTATAGTCTTTACGACAGTGTGGCGCCGCCGAAAGATAAATCTGATCTGAAAGACGGTCAGTCTGATATTAATTTCATTGTATTGCGGTATGCGGATATCCTGATGATGTACGCGGAGGCGCAGAATGAAGTGAGTGGTCCGGATGCGACTATTTTTGCGGCACTTAACAGAATACGTGATAGAGTGGGCATGCCTCATTTCTCTGAAACCTTATCCAAAGAGGCGTTGCGGGAAGAGATCCGTCATGAGCGGCGTGTGGAATTTGCCGGAGAAGGATTGTATTACAATGATATCCGTCGTTGGAAAACTGCTGAAACCGTGATGAATGCTACTATTCAGAACTACAATGCGAAGAATATCGAAACACGCACATTCGATAAGAACCGTGATTATTGGTGGCCTATTCCATTGGGAGAAAAAGACCTGAACCCTAATCTGGAACAGAATACGGGTTATTAATTATGGCACCATAAAAAAAGCTTCCGCTATCACGTGATAGCGGAAGCTTTTTTTATGGAGATCTTATTTTTTCGCTTTCTGCTTCTTCCAGCAATCTTCTGCATGATCATCTACCATCCCGGTGGCCTGCATATACGCATAACAAATAGTAGACCCCACAAATTTAAATCCGCGTTTCAGCAAGTCCTTGCTCATGGCGTCTGAGATAGCCGTTTTAGCAGGAACACCCGACATGCCTTTGTAATGATTCACAATAGGCTGATGGTTAACAAATGACCAGATATACTGATCGAAGCTGCCGAATTCTTTTTGAACGGCCAGGAAAGCCTTCGCATTCGTAATGACGGAATTTATTTTCAGGCGGTTGCGGATGATGCCTTCATTCTGCATCAGCTGTTCCACCTTTTTTTCGTCATACTTTATTATTTTTTTGGCATCCCATTTATCGAATGCTTTGCGGTAATTTTCTCTTTTAGTTAGCACGGTATACCAGCTCAGGCCGGCCTGTGCGCCTTCCAGACAAAGCATTTCGAAGAGATGTTGGTCATCATGATTAGGAGTACCCCATTCTTCATCGTGGTAGTGCTGGTATAATTTGTCTTTGGTAGACCAGCTACACCTTATTTTTTCTACAGTTCCCATTCGCCAATAATTTGGTTAACCTTTGTTTTATAGATCTCAAGGTCGGAAATTGTCTGATTAATAAAGCTATTATCTTCCAGGCTGCCAATAACTGCATTCATTTCCTTTTCGCTTTCATAGGCCAGCTGACGGAAAGGATTTTTATAGTCTTTTTCCCTGGAGCGTTTTATCTGTACGGTGATCCATTCCATGGTCAGCGCCGAATCGTTCATCCATTGGGCCAGGTCTGCCGTGGTCATGTTTTTCAGGGCTACTTCTTTGATGTCGAGTAAACAGGCAACGGCGTGTTGCAGTTTATCTGCTGCATATTCGTTGCCTATTTCTTCGTAGGCAGCATGCAGCTGAGGCCAGCCACTGATCTTGTTCTTTTTGATTTTTGTTTTAAGAAGAGCCACTGTTTCCGCTTTCATCAGCTGTCCGCCTATATTCAGCCAGTCGCCACGTTTGGCGGTTTTTACCGCTGCCTGTAAGGCGAGGAAAGAAGGTTTGCTGGCTGCCAGGATATTTTTGATACCGTATAGTACAATCATCTCCTGAAACAAAGGATAGGCACGATGTACTTTCAGCAGTTCCACATCCCGGGAGCTGTTCTCAAAAC
>NZ_DATCVJ010000613.1:0-9610 GCF_036566945.1 Chitinophaga sp.
CCCTGGCGCCTTTTATGAATATGTGGTCCTGCGGGCTAACTTCCTGAGGATCAATTATACTTGTTTGTTTCTTTACTTTTGTAGCCATGACAGAACAAATTTAAGGGAAAAGATGTTAGTTGAGAAGTTAGCTTTTTATACGTGTCCTCCATACGCTATAAGCTAATAGCTAAAGGCTCAAAGCCATTTTTATTATTTGTTTTATTGAACTAATCTTTTATATTTGCATAAGACCAGATCTATCTCGCTGGATTTACCAAAAATTTATCTTTAACTTAAACTGTTCAATATCGCCTAAACTCTACTTAATTAAAACAACCAAACTGGCTGTAATACTGTAATTTATTTACTAACCCGCCTAGTTGTAGAAGTTTATGCAAGTAATGTACAAATTGTGCGATGAGCAGTTGATTACTCTCTTTAAAAAGGGACATTCTTCCGCATTAGAAGAGTTGGTACACCGTCACAAAGACAAGGTGTTCACTTCTATCCTATTACTGGTGAAAGATTCTTTCCTCGCAGAGGATATTTTCCAGGACACCTTCATTAAGATTATTGATACCATCAGGGCTGAACGTTATACAGAGAAAGGGAAGTTTTTACCCTGGGCTATGCGCATTGCACACAATCTGTGTGTGGATCATTTCAGAAAGATCAAGCGTACGCCTATGATAAGAACCGGTGATGATAAGGACATCTTTGATGTACTGGGATTCAGTGACAGTTGTGCGGAAGAAAAGATGATTACCCGTCAAAGCCATGACCGCGTTCGCAGAATGCTGGACATGCTGCCGGAGGAGCAACGGGAAGTGATTATTCTCCGCCATTACGCAGAACTAAGTTTTAAAGAAATTGCAGATCTCACGCAAGTGAGTATCAATACCGCATTAGGTCGGATGCGCTACGGTCTGATCAATCTCCGAAAAATGATGACGGAGAAACAAATCTGTCTATGATGAACCCTTTTTTTTGCTTGCCAGCAACGAGCGGCCGGATGTAATGTCCGACCGCTCGCTATTTTAGGGGAACTCTGCGAGTTTTTGTCTTACCCAGGATTATACTGATTTAGATGATTTCCCAGATTTTGTTTTTTTGATTTTATAAGATTTAAAAAGATTAGCGAAGACGTAAGCGGTATATGCTTCTGTCTTCGCTAATCTTTTTAAATCCTGTAAAAGTAAAAATCTGGGAAATCATCTAAATCAGTATAATCATGGGTAAGACAAACTCCGCTACAGGCGTTCAAATATAATTGCGGCCCCTTGTCCCACACCCACACACATGGTAGCAAGACCGTATTTAGCACCCTCTCTCCGTTTCATTTCATGCAATAAAGTAGCCGTAATGCGTACCCCACTACAACCCAGCGGATGCCCGATGGCGATTGCTCCTCCATTTACATTTACGATATCAGTGTTCAGCTCCAGATCACGCATACATGCTATCGACTGCGCAGCAAAAGCTTCATTCAGTTCGGCCAGGTGTAACTGATCCACAGTAATGCCTGCACGCAGTAATGCTTTCCTGGAGGCGGGTACCGGGCCAATACCCATAATGGAAGGATCAACCCCTGCTACTGCCATACTTTTTATTTGTGCCAGCGGCTGCAGGTTAAACTGTTTCAGGGCTTTTTCAGAAACAATCAATACCGCAGCGGCGCCATCATTGATGCCGGAAGAATTCCCCGCTGTCACAGAACCATCTTTTGCAAAAGCAGGCCGCAGGCCAGAAAGCTTTTCCAGTGTAGTTTCCCGGGGATGTTCATCTTTGGAGAAGATCACCTGCTCTTCCTTATTGAGGGTAATTTCTATCGGCACTATTTCATCCTGCCATCTTCCGGCGTCCAATGCCTGTTTGTAAAGTGTTTGACTACGTAAGGCAAAAACGTCTTGCTCTTCCCGGCCGATGTTCCACTGGGTTGCCACATTTTCCGCAGTTTCTCCCATGGCATATGGGTGATACATTTCAGCCAGCCGTTTATTGGTGAAACGCCAACCTATGGTCGTATCATAAACTTCCGTTTTGCGGCTGAAAGCAGCATCTGATTTAGGCATTACAAAAGGCGCGCGGGTCATGCTTTCCACGCCTCCAGCCAGGTATACATCTCCTTCCCCACACATCACTGCCCGTGCGGCATCCATGATGGCCTGCATACCGGAAGCGCATAAACGATTTACGGTATTACCGGCTACCGTTACCGGCAACCCGGCCAGCAATGCAGCCATTCGCGCCACATTCCTGTTATCTTCTCCGGCCTGGTTGGCAGCACCGGCGATCACATCTTCAATAACAGCGGGATCTAAAGTTGCATTTCTCTTCATTAATGCCTTGATCATATGCGCCAGCAGATCGTCCGGACGGATGCTGCTTAAAGCGCCACCATAGCGGCCTATAGGTGTGCGTACTGCATCTACTATGTAAGCAACTTGCATGTGATTGTTTTGGTTTATATGCAAATAAAACACATCCCGTGAACTCAGCCAATAAAACCTACCCCCTCATTTATTGCGGCAGAAATACAAAACCTACCAGATATAACCCTATTACCGCCTTTCAGTAAATGGCGCTTGATCCATTTCCCTGGTTAGTTAGCTTTGCTGCCTGGCAATTGTCATATTTAATAATTATAACCCCAAAAAAATGAAACAAGTACGTAGCCTTCTCTGGCTCACAGCCCTGCTGTGCACTCTTCCCATGATCACCAAAGCACAGGTACCCCCGGGAGAAAATGATGCAAATTTGTCTGAATTACTGTACAGACCCATTAAGCCCACCGCTAAAGTGATGGAAGGAATAGAGCCGGCTATGCAACAAAAGCCGGTAGCTAACCCTGCTCTTCGCAACAACGTAAATGTGCGAACACTGAAAGCGGCTCCCAAATGGAATCGGGTAGCCGATAACAACCTGCAGCTGATCAGCGTGGATAACCTCCAGCTATCGCCACCCAACAAAGTAACCGTGATGAAAGGAAGTGCACCTGCCTTTTGTACCACACCTACCGTTACTATTGGCTGCTGCGGCTATAGTATCAAAGATCAGTCGGCCAACAAAAACCTGTTCTACGCCTCTCCTGCCTCTATCTTCTCCAATGAAGCAGATGCGCGGACGTATGCAGAAAGTCTTACGCCGAAACTGCCTTTTTTCATGCCTTTTAAAAACAACAAAGTGTATCCGGCGGGCGCATGGATTTATGATAGCGGTTCGGGGCATGGGTCAGTAGATTTTCTTAAAACACCCGATGCCTATGGCGCCGGCATTGATCCTACCTTCGGCGTGTATGCATCCGCTTCCGGAAAAGTGGTGACCGCTATGTGGGATCCCTTCTTTGGTAATGTGGTGATTATAGAGCATAAGGCGGCCGACGGCACCCTTTATCGCACCGGCTATTTCCATCTGCGCGGTGGCTTTGATCATGATGTGCAGAATGCTAAAAATACACCGGTAAGCGATCCTTCCAACAAAGATGCCCGCGATACCAAGTATAAAAAATTCGCTAATCTGCCTAACCCCTCCAAACAGCTGTGGGGCACCAATGAGCAAAAGCTGAAAGTAAAAGCAGGAGATGCCGTTGCTGCAGGTCAACAGATCGCCTGGGCTGGTAATACCGGCTATGGTGGCGCAGGATGGGGACTTAACCAGGATGGTACTCCCACTGATCCCAATACCGGCAACAACCACCTTCACTTCATGCTGTGGGTTAAAAGCCCGAATCCTGCTACCGGCGTGGATTGGATGGAAGTAGATGCTTATGGCGTATACGCCAAATCCGACAACAGTAATAGCAACTGTTATGAAGTAGGTGCCAATAGTGCTTTTAACCGCTTCTTTGCACCTTTCTATCCTTCTTTTCATAACGTGCCGGTAGAACATATTACCCGTTACTGGGGCTATTATACCGGTATGGGCATGGCCTTGCAAACCCTGAGCGTACATAAGTCCGGTAACCAATACCTGGCGTCCGGCTCCTTTCAATATGGGCTTCCTTCCCAGTGGTATTGCCGCATTAATATGAGTGCTACCCAATACCAGCAATACTTTGACGAGTATTACGGCAAAGGATATATCCCCAGGCAAATTTCGGTGACCAACGACAATGCCGGCAACCCATTGTTTACCGTGATCTGGAAGCAACGTGGTGGCGAAAACTTTGCGGCAGTACATAACCTGACAGATGATGCCTATGCCGCCAAATGGAAGACATATGTAGAACAGGGAAAAATGCGGGTAACCGAGCATGTAGCGTACTACGTGAACGGAAAGCGCTATCATGCCGGTGTTTTCGGCAGCGTGAATCCGGGCGGGTTTTACATGTATTACGGCCTGAGTACCAGCGATTTTGCCAAAAAGTTCGACGAAATGAACAAGGCCGGGCTGATGACCGTGAATCTGGATGTAGAGGAAAATGGCAGCAAAAACAGCGTAGGTGGGCTCTGGTGGCCTAAAAACAAATCTTATTATTCCTACATGGACATGAGTCCTGCGGATTATCAGGCCAAATTTACGGACCTCACAGCGCAGGGATATCAGCTATTCCGCATACAGGGATACGACAATTCTTCCCATTTTGCCGCCATATGGATGAAATAAACCGAATACATAACTTGAGCCGATGCCACAGCTGGAAACGGCTGTGGCATTACTTTTAAGGGTACATTCTGCCAGTACGCCAATATTACGTATCTTTGCCGTTACTTTCCGACTGCCGTAAGGCAGCCATTTGCTCAATTAATGGTCAATAATGAAGTCTGACAATAAAAACATCCGGCATTTAAGTTTACCGGCTTTACAGGAATATTTCGGGTCAATAGGTGAAAAACCTTTCCGCGCAAAACAGGTATATGAGTGGCTATGGCTACGTCATGCTGATAGTTTTGAAGCAATGACCAACCTCTCCAAAGAATTAAGACAAAAACTAACAGAACATTTTTCACTGCCCGCCGTAAAGGTTGATACCGTACAGCAGAGCAATGATGGCACCATTAAGAGCCGTTTCCGGTTGCATGATAACCACCTGGTAGAAGGCGTACTGATTCCAACAGACAGCAGGCAAACCGCTTGTGTGTCTTCACAGGTAGGTTGCAGTCTGAGTTGTAAGTTTTGTGCTACGGGCTATATGGATCGTGCACGTAACCTGGACTACGATGAAATTTATGATGAAGTGGCACTGATCAATCAGCAAGCCATGAAGACATATGGCAAAAAGCTAAGCAATATCGTATTTATGGGTATGGGCGAACCCCTGCTCAACTATAAAAATGTGTTGCACGCCATCGAGCGCATTACCGCTCCTGATGGTTTAGGCATGTCGCCTAAACGTATTACCGTTTCTACCGCTGGTGTGGCCAAAATGATCCGGCAGCTGGGTGATGATAAAGTACGTTTTAACCTGGCTATTTCTTTACACGCCGCAAACGATAAAAAGCGCAGTGAAATTATGCCTATCAACGATTCCAACAATTTGAAAGAGTTGATCGCTGCACTGAACTACTTCTACAAGGCTACTGAAAATGAAATTTCCTTCGAATATATTCTCTTCAAAGACTTTAACGACTCAAAAGAAGATGCAGATGAGTTAATTAAAATTTACCGGCAGGTACCTGCCGACCTGGTGAATATTATTGAATACAATCCTATTGATGCAGCCCGCTTTCAGAAGCCGGATTCCCAGACAGCAGAACAGTTCATGGAATATCTTACAAAAAACCGGGTGAATGCAAGACTGCGTCGCAGCCGTGGTAAAGACATTGATGCTGCATGCGGACAACTGGCCAATAAAGGCTGATCATTATAATCATAATTCCTATTGGTCATGTACGCATGATCATCAATCAATAATAATTTATGAAGAAAAAACAACCTGCTAAAAAAGGGTTTGGCCCATCAAGGGATAATAAGTTTGGTAAAAGCGACAAACCAGCAGGCAACCGCAACCGCTCCTCCGCCGATGGCGAAAGGCCAGGAAGAGCATCTGCAAAAGATAACCGCAGTGGAGATGACAAACCATCTTCCCGTAAACCACGCTTTGAAGGCGAGAAATCGGGTGATGAGAAACCGTCTTTCCGCAAACGCACTTTCGACAGTACCGGCAGACCAGCCCGCAAACACGGACCGGCTACCGATAGCTTAGGCAATGATAAGCCGCAGCGTAAACGTACTTTCGGCAGCGACAGTGATGATAAACCTAAGCGTAGCTTCGGTAACAGTGAAGACAGACCTAAACGCAGTTTCGGTAGCAGCGAAGACAGACCTAAGCGTAGCTTCGGTGATAAAGACGAAAGACCTAAACGTAGCTTTGGTAGCAGCGAAGACAGGCCTAAGCGCAGTTTCGGTGATAAAGACGAAAGACCTAAACGTAGCTTTGGTAGCAGCGAAGACAGACCTAAACGCAGCTTCGGTGATAAAGACGAAAAACGTTCTTTTGGTGGTCACAAACGTGACGACAAACCCGGCGCCCGCAAACGTTTTGACAGCGATGAAAAACCTTCACACAAACGCGGCGGCTTCGACAGCGACAAAAAAGATAAACCAGACGGTGATCGTGCATTCAGCGCATTCAGGAAAGATGGCGAACGCCCGGAACGTACCCGCAGCTTCGATAAAGAAGATAGCGGCGAAAGAGCACCACGCAAACGTACCTACGGAGCTGGCGCCAAAAAAGGCGACGATAGCGCTTTCCACTTTCACGGTGAAAATAAAAAAGGGGGAAAATCCGCGCAAAGAGATACTCCAAGCGGATTTAACCGCAAAAAGTTCTTTGATAAAACCAACGAACGTTTCGCGGACAAACAAGATAAAAAAAAAGGCGGCAAAGTAAGGGGCGATCACGATCAGGAAACTAAGGAAAGCATTTTTGGTCCCGGTGAAATGCCGCTGAACAAATTTGTAGCCCATTGTGGTCTGTGCTCCCGCAGAAAAGCGGTAGACCTGATCAAAGAAGGAAAAGTAACCGTAAATGGTAAGGTAGTCACTGAACCTGCTACCAAAGTAACCAGCGATGACGTGGTAACTATGCAGGATAAAAAAATTACACCTACTAAAAACCTGGTGTACATCCTTCTCAATAAACCCAAAGGCTACATCACCACTACCGATGACCCGGAAGGACGCAAAACCGTTATGGATCTGATCCAGGACGCTGCTGAAAACGAAAGGGTATATCCTGTGGGCCGTTTGGACCGCAATACTTCCGGATTGTTGCTGCTCACCAACGATGGTGAACTGGCGCAAACCCTGGCACATCCTAAGCACAACATCAAAAAGATTTACCAGGTAGAACTGGATAAGCCACTGACAAAGGCTGACTTTGAAAAAATCGTGGAAGGTGTAACACTGGAAGATGGTGTTGCATTTGTAGATGCGCTGGGCTACGTAGATCCTAAGGATAAAAAGCAGGTGGGCATTGAAATTCACAGCGGTAAAAACCGTATTGTACGCCGCATTTTTGAGCACCTGGAGTATACGGTAGAAAAACTGGATCGTGTAATGTATGCAGGACTTACAAAAAAAACATTGAACCGTGGCCAATGGCGCTTCCTCAATGAAAAAGAGGTCATCCTGCTGAAACATTTTAAAAAATAACTGCCGAATAACCTGATGCGATTAGTTGATCATATTATACTCGAAACACCTGATTTTGTTATTGTAAACAAGCCATCAGGAATGCTTACCCTGCCTGATCGTCATGATAATGAATTAGCATCGCTGATTGCTATCATGAAAAAGGCTTATGGTGAAATATTCACGGTACATAGACTGGACCGTGACACCAGTGGCATTATACTGTTTGCACGCAACGAAGCAGCACATAAATACTTCTCTCAGCTTTTTGAAAGCAGGGATGTGAAAAAGTTTTACCTGGGGCTGGTAAGTGGCCAGCCGGTGCCTAAACAAGGCAATGTAAGTGAAGGGATCATGGAACACCCGGTACAGAAAGGTAAAATGGTCGCTAACCGGAAAGGAAAGCCCTCCTCTACTGACTATGAAGTGTTGGAAGAATTTGGTCTTTACAGCCTGGTAAGAATGCAGATTCATACCGGTCGTACCCACCAGATCAGGGTGCACATGAAATTCCTGGGTCATCCTATTGCTGTAGATGAATTTTATGGTAGCCCGGAACCAGTGTTGTTGTCCAGTATCAAGAAGAAATTCAAATTGGGCAAGCATACGGAAGAAGAGCGTCCTTTATTGAGCAGACTGGCGTTACATGCGTCTATGCTGATTTTCAAGGACCCTAACGGTAAAGAATATACGATTGAGGCGCCTTTGCCTAAAGATATGAGTGCCCTGCTTACGCAGCTACGTAAGCACCGTGGCAAGCAGCCGGCAGGCGGCGAAGAATAGCTGCTTTCTTTGGCTTGAAATAATCAGGGCCGGGTGACGATAACTGTCACCCGGCCCTTTTTCATATGGTATAGTCATCCACCGTTATTTCACCAACTCTGCCGCGTTACCAAAATTGGCGTCCATCGTTTTATTATTTTCTAAATAGATTTTGCCTTTTCTGTAAACTGCCGGAGCAGTTTTTCCATCTTTTGTGTAATTTCCTGGAACAGGGATATCGCCTTCCTGCCCCAGCTTTACCCGTTCTTTGCACCTATCAATAATCCACTCTCCGGTTGAAGGGCGAAATACAGCCATTTCTGCTCTGCCATCGCCATCATAATCAGCCGGCACCGGGATATCACCGGGCGTATGTTTAACCTCCAGCGGAATATTACCGAGACTTGTTTGCCATAAAGAATTATCAGTACGGAATACACCCACGTCCAACATGCCATCCCCATCATAATCTGCCGGAACCGGGATACCATTTTTATGACCAAACCGGATGCTATCCAGGCCATCAAAATACCAGGTAAGCGTAGATGGACGATATACGGCAACATCTGCAAAACCATCACCATCATAGTCCCCACATACCGGTATATCTCCGGGCTGCCCAAGCGTAACTACTTCTCCTCCCTGGAGGTAAAACTTACCTTCTGAAGGTCTGAACACTGCCAATTCCGTTTGACCGTCTCCATTATAATCCGCCGGCGCAGGAATGTCGCCGTCTTTTCCAAATGCAACCTCCTGTTGTCCTGCTATCTTCCATACGCCTTTGGAAAAGAAAGCAATATCAGTGGTCTGGTCGTTATTGTAATCATGGTAACGTGCTACCGTGGTATGATGCAACCAGGGAAGTGTAAAGTGGCTGTCTGCATCCTTTTCTTCTTCTCCGGTATAAGGTGAAAAAGTACGGACACTGATCAGATCTTTTGATGTTGAAAATTTCATCAAACGCATTAAGCCATGACCACCGTTTGGCCGGCTTTGGTAGTCGGACAAAAACGACTTAATAATATTGCCGGCATAGCCATCCTGCCGATATCCTTCCCCATTATCGCCCACATGACCTGATAAAGTTAACATCACATTGGGATAACTTTTTAAACGATCAAACATACGCTGGGCCTGTTTCGAAAATTTCGGAAAGCCTTTTTTATTGGTACCCGTTTGTTTGTTGAAATGAATAATAGAATGGCTGACAAGTATCGCTTTCCTATCGCTGTATTGCTCCAGCACCTGGCTAGCCCACTTGTTCATGCCTTCAATATCTTCCCCATAAGAA
>NZ_DATCVJ010000614.1:0-5078 GCF_036566945.1 Chitinophaga sp.
CACCGAAACCACTACCAATCCTTTCCTGACAGATGTATATGCGGGCGCCTACGTGACCATATCACGCGCCAACGCCGTGCTGGATCAGATAGATGCCGCCGCCATTCCGGATTCTTCCAAAAAACAATTCAAGGGAGAAGCCCGGTTCCTCAGGGCATTTGTATACTTTGACCTGGTGCGTTTGTACGGAAAAGTACCGCTGGTCATTAAAACAGAAACGACTTCCGAAGCACAGCATGATATCAGAAATGAAGTGGCAGATGTGTACGCGCAGATAGAGAAAGACCTGCAATCCGCCGCCACCTTGCTTCCTCCCGCATATCCCAACGCGAATGACTATGGCAGGGCTACCGCAGGAACGGCCAACGGCCTGTTAGGTAAAGTTTATGTGACGGAGAAGAAATGGGCCGCCGCTGCGACTGTGCTTAAAAACGTTACCGGCTATACGTTGTTAACGGATTACGCCAATCTGTATAATCCGGCCAACGCGATCAACCCCGAAGTGCTGTTCACCGTAAGGTTTAAGAAAGGATTAAGTCCATCCGAAGGCAACACTTACTTCACTGACATGGTGCCGTTTTCTTTTTACTATAACGGTGTCGCCTATGGGGGATCGAATAATAACCGGCCCACAAATGATATCGTATCTGCTTACGAAAAAGATGATAAACGGCTGATCGCTTCGCTGGACACGGTGTCCTATAAAAATGCCACCACTACACAGAAAGGGAATTATATAAAGAAGTACCTGGACGTACCCGGTGCCACCGGTGATGGCGGCAGTAGTTTTCCGGTGTTACGCTATGCAGATATTTTGTTACTTCAGGCCGAAGCAGCCAATGAGCAAGCCTATAGCGCTGCTACCGGCGCCGGTACTGCTTTTGATTACCTGAACCAGGTAAGGTTACGAGCCGGCCTGAAAGTGAAGACGGTGGCAGAACTGCCTGATCAGGCTAGTTTTCGTGATGCCATTTTTGCGGAGAGAAGGGTAGAACTGGCCTTTGAAAATAATCGCTGGTTTGACCTGATCCGCTATTCCAAAGGACTAGCCATTATGCAGGCGCATTTGCAGAAAGAATATAACCTGGCCACCCCGGTGCTGACACCGTCCAGGCTACTGTTTCCTATTCCGCAAAGCGAAATAGATATTCACAACGATCCGGCCAACTTTCCTCAGAATCCATGATGACAGCCGGATTGAATTAAAGCGTATAGTATGAATCGTTTTATTTTTATGTTGCTGGGAGCACTATCCGTGCTCCCGGCCTGGGGGCAGCATGCCAGTGACTCTGTATGGGTAAAGAAAAATTACTATAAGCAGGAACGGCAAATACGTATGCGGGATGGGGTACGCTTGTTTACGGCTATCTATATACCGAAAGACAGTAGTGAAAAACATCCCATACTCATTACGCGTACGCCTTATTCAGCGGCCCCTTACGGGGAACAACAGCTGACTCCCAATCTCTGGAATAGCTACTGGAACAATTATGCGCAGGAGCACTATATCATTGTGGTGCAGGATGTGCGCGGCCGCTGGATGAGCGAAGGACAGTTTCAGGATGTACGCCCTTTTAATCCGCATAAGCAGGGTAACGAGATCGATGAAGCCAGCGATACCTATGATACCATCGACTGGCTGTTGAAAAATACGCCGGGCAACAATGGCAACGTGGGCGCTTTCGGTATTTCCTATCCGGGGTTTTATACTACCATGGCTGCCCTGAGCGGTCACCCCGCACTGAAGGCGGTTAGCCCGCAGGCGCCTGTTACTGATTGGTTTCGGGGAGATGACTTTCATCACAACGGCGCCTTTTTCCTGATGGATTGTTTTGGATTTTATACCAAAGGTTTTGGGTATCCCCATCCGAAACCTATATCTGTAGCGCCGGTACAGGCATTGAAATTGCCCTGCACCGACAATTACAACACCTTTCTGAAAATAGGCACCATCAAAAACTTTACAAAACTGACGGGCGATAGCCTGGCTTTCTGGAAAGAAATTATTTCGCATCCGCATTATGATGATTGGTGGAAGGCCCGTGATCCCCGTAATTATGTGAGCAATATAAAGCCCGCCGTGCTGGTCGTAGGTGGTTTGTTTGATGCGGAAGATTGCTATGGTGCCTGGAATTTATACAAGGCCGTAGAACAGCATAATCCCGGTACACATTTTAACAGGTTGGTAATGGGCCCCTGGTACCATGGGCAATGGGCGGCTGCAGATGGTACGCACCTGGGCAATGTTCAGTTTGGTGATAACACCGCTGCCTGGTATCAACAGCATATAGAAATACCCTTTTTCAATTATCATCTCAAAGGCAAAGGCGATTTGTCGGCCATCGCGGAAGCCAATGTGTTTTTCAGCGGGGAAAACAAATGGCATCAGTATGATAAATGGCCGCCGGTAGCCCAGGAAAAGGAGATTTTTTTACAGGAAAACGGGCAGCTGGCCTGGCATAAAAGTGAGACCGGCTTTTGTGAATATGTAAGTGATCCGGCGCATCCGGTGCCATACACACAGGATGTACATTATATCCGTACCCGTGATTATATGACCGATGACCAGCGCTTTGCTTCGCGGCGGGCAGATGTGCTGACTTATGAAACAGATACGCTGACAGAAGATTTAACCATAGGCGGCACCGTTATGGCCGATCTGCGTGTAAGCATTACCGGTAGTGATGCTGATTTTGTGGTAAAAGTGATAGATGTATTTCCAGATGATTTCCGCTATCCTAATACGCCGCCGCCCAATAAAACCCGTGATGCGGGCGGTCCTTATCCGTTGGGAGGCTATCAGATGCTGGTGCGGGGCGATATTTTCCGCGGACGTTTCAGGCATAGCTTTGAGGAGCCGCAGGCTTTTGAACCGGGTAAAATAGAACAGGTGAAATTTTCTTTACCGGACGTAGCGCATACTTTTCAGAAAGGTCACCGGCTCATGATCCAGGTACAGAGTACCTGGTTTCCTTTGGCAGACAGGAATCCGCAGCAGTTTGTGAATATATACGAAGCCACGGAAAAGGACTTTGTAAAAGAAACGATCCGTATTTATCATGATAAGGATCACCCTTCCGGTATTATCCTGCCGGTGTTAAAAAGCGGAATGTAAACATTGATTATTATGAATAATCATCCGCGACAATAGCTTTTTGCTTTACGCTTTATCCTTTATGCTAAATAATCAGGGCCGTTTAAACTGAATTTCCAGTTTCATTTGCCGGTGCTTATTATTATATACTTCTTCATCTTCCCGGAAAATGATGAGCTGTTGCGGTGTGAGCACCCGTATCCGGAAGGTAATGGCATCGCCATTGGGCTCCTGCAGGGTGAGTTCTTTGGCTTCCCGGTCGAGTATATACGATTGGTATCGTTGACCGCCGTCTATGATGTTGCCATTGTCCTTAAAAATCATCAGGTCGGACGGCGTGAAGTTGGTGTCTATTTTCTCGAATGATTTTTCCTGGTTCTCGATGGCGCTCATAATAGATTTCACCGGTTGCCATTTACCGGTGATTTTACCATTGGTTTGACTCGCCGGGATGTTGGTGCAGCCAAACTGCAGCAAACAGGTCAGGAAAAGCATATACAAGCTATTCATATTTCGTATCTTTAGATGGAACAAATCGTCTTTAGGTCGTGCTGTTGATTCAGAATGTATCCCCACTTCGTAGCCCAAATGTACTACAATCAACGGGAGCAATCATAAAGCGTTGGCATCAATTTTAACCTTTTCCGCATATTATTTTACCCGCAAAAAAAAATTGTGTTATGGCAGATAATATTGCAGCGCCGTTTATACCTGCACAATACACAGGAGAGGCTACTACTACGTCGGAGACGAAGGAACTGGTGCATGAAACGGCAGCGGTCACTTTTTTTAAGAAGGCAGTGGCAAGGCTGTCCGACGTGAATAAATGGGCCGGTA
Organism: Chitinophaga sp.; assembly: GCF_036566945.1. Classification (GTDB taxonomy): domain Bacteria; phylum Bacteroidota; class Bacteroidia; order Chitinophagales; family Chitinophagaceae; genus Chitinophaga. The sequence goes on from NZ_DATCVJ010000614.1 coordinate 3,932, forward strand.
TGAGTGGCAGTTTGTCGTCGGAGTTTCAGCTAACCGATCTGGCGGGTAAAGTGGCCGAGGGACCAGCGGAAACGGGGATGTATATACGAATTGATATTCCGGGGCCAGGTACCAATGCAGGGAAAGGATTCGACTGGGTGAAAATTGAGCAGAAAGAGCATGTGGTGCTCAACGAGCACCAGGAGGTGTTTTTCATCCGGGCAAGACCCACAGAACATCCCATACAGAAAAGCGCCGGCATTGCGCATTTCCTGCGCAAGGAGGCCAGTAGTTCTTTTGTACTGGTAAGAAACGGAAGCACCATTACCGCCACTGTATACGGGCGTAATGAAGTCCCCAATACCCAAACTACAGATATAGGCGATAAGATCAGGAATGCCGTAGTCGGCTCCACAGGGGCCATTGGAATCTCTAAGCTGCAGTGGAAAGCCCTGGTGAAAGGACTGCTGGAATAAGCATAAAGGATAAAGCGTAAAGCAAAAAGCTATTGTTGCGAATGATCGCCCGCGACAATAGCTTTTTGCTTTACGCTTTTTGCCTTATGCTCCACTACAATTGTTGTTCTCTTTCCAGAAAGCTCAATGTCTTCATTTGTAACTCTACTTCTTCGATGGCTTTCATCAGGTTATTTTTAGTATCTGTTAGCGCGGTGAGCGCAAGCACCATTCTTTTCCATACTGGTTGCATGTCTGTGACGAGGGCTTTCCCTTTTTCCGTTAGCTGTATCAGTCTTTTCCGTTCGTCTGCTTTATCGCGTTTCGAGCGGATCAGCTTTTGTTTCTCCAGTTCTTTCAGGAGGCTGATAGTAGAAGGGTGGGAGTATCCTATTTCTACCGCAATTTCTACCACAGATAGTACCGGTTTAAGGTGAAGCGTATAAATAACGGGAAACCATTTGGGCTCAAACTCAATGCCATTGGCTTTATAGATCAGTTGCCCATCTTTGCGCAACTGATCACTGAGTCTTTGTAACCGCGTAGAAATCGCCAGTATACCCGATTCATCAATCACATTTGTCATATCCATTAATCGTTAAGATGTAGGTGATAGAATACGTTATCTGCATTCATCACTGGAAAGTACGATGGTAAATCCGTCTTTTTTATCTGTTTAAAATTATTACGTTCATAAAAACGGATGGCTGCTG
>NZ_DATCVJ010000615.1:0-14996 GCF_036566945.1 Chitinophaga sp.
TGTATTTCAAAACCGGCGAACCGGAAGTGGAAAATATCTCCGGTGGCTTTAAAGCTGGATTGATCCTGACCATTGCACTGGTACTGGTATTAGGACTGTTCCCGAACCTGTTATTATGCTGGCTGTAGAAGGCCAAAAGCAGAAAGGATAAAGCAAAAAGCTATTAAAGCGAGTGACCAGAGCAAAGGATCTAATTCCGCTCTGGTCACTCGCTTTAATAGCTTTTTGCTTTGTGCCTTCGGCTTTCCGCTTTCCGCCGTTCATCCCAAAAGGAATGGATTTAATAGCTATATTACATTAACTTTATAGGTAACCCGTCATTATGCAATCAAGAGATATTTTTTCACTGGCATATCGTTCTGTAACTGGGAATAAATTGCGCACAGGACTTACTGTGGCTATTATCGCATTGGGTATTACAGTACTGGTGGGTATTCTTACCGCGATAGATAGCATGAAGAATAATATCTACAGCAGCTTTGCGAGTATGGGTGCCAATAGTTTTTCTATCCGTAACCGGGGTATGCAGGTGCATATCGGCGATGATGGCGGCAATAAAGCTTCCAAAGGCAACAAGAATATCAAGAAAGTAAAAAAATCCAATAGTAATAAAATAATCACCTACCAGGAAGCCATTGCGTTCCGGGATCGTTATGCCTTTCCGGCAATCGTGAGCGTTTCTTTCCAGGCAACTGGTATTGCTACCATATACAAGGATGAGAAAAAAACAAATCCTAATGTACAGGTAATAGGGGGAGATGAGAACTACCTGAAGATTTCCAATTATGAGATTTCACAGGGCAGGGATTTTAATACGCTGGATGTGCAGTCGGGCAGAAACGTAGCCATACTGGGTAATGATGTGGCACAAAAGATATTCGGAAAGCAACTGAAAAATGTGGTGAACAGCAGTATTCGGGTAGGCGATATCCGTTACAGGGTAATAGGTGTGCTGACTACCAAAGGAAGCAGTAAAATGATGAGTGCCGATAATGTGGTCATTACCACGGTCAATAATACACGCAGGGTATTTAATCGCCCCGGCGCCAGTTATCAGATAGGTGTAAATGTGAATGACATCAAGCAAATGGATGCTGCACAGGGAGAAGCTACCGGTCTTTTCCGGGTAATCCGTGGGCTGGCTGTCAATGAAGAAGATAATTTTATGCTCAGCAAGAGTGATAGCATTGCTGAAATGTTGTTCGCCAGCCTTAGTAAGGTGAACCTCTTTGCTATTGTGATTGCGTTTATTACACTTTTCGGCTCAGCGATCGGACTGATGAACATCATGCTGGTGTCTGTGGCAGAACGTACCCGGGAAATAGGCGTGACAAAGGCATTGGGCGCCACCAGTCACGTAGTACGCACCCAATTCCTGTATGAGGCCATTATTATCAGTGTAATGGGTGGTGTGATTGGAGTGATCATGGGCATGCTACTGGGAAATATTGTGTCAGTACTACTAAAATCCGCGTTTATTGTACCTTGGTTATGGATCATTATAGGGGTCACCATATGTGCCGCAGTGGGACTGGTTTCAGGTATTTATCCTGCCTACAAAGCCTCCAAGTTAGATCCTATCATTGCCTTGAGATACGAGTAATATTTTATTATCTTGTTGTTTTCCATGTTCATGTAAAACAGTAAGATATGCCCTTATTAATCGTTATTGCTGCTATTATATTGCTGGTCATACTCGTCACCTGGCTGCGGTTAAATACTTTCCTTTCTTTCCTGATAGTGTCTTTGCTGATGGGACTGGCGTTACATATGAATGTAACGGATATTACCCAGTCTATTCAAACCGGCATTGGTAAAACACTTGGATCGCTGATTGTGATCATCGTCTTCGGCAGTATGTTAGGCAAGCTGGTAGCAGAAAGCGGGGCAGGGCAGAAAATAGCCGGTGGACTGATGAACCTGTTTGGCCCAAAGTATGTGCAATGGTCCCTGATGCTCACGGGCTTTATAGTAGGTATTCCCTTGTTTTATAATATAGGATTTGTGTTGATGGTACCGTTGATATTCACGGTAGCAGCACGTACGAAATTGCCGGTGGTATACCTTGGTATTCCGATGTTGGCCTCTTTGTCTGTTACTCACGGCTATTTGCCACCACATCCTTCACCCACTGCATTGGTACAACAGTTTCACGCGAATATGGGGATGACCCTCGTATTTGGTATCATGGTGGCTATACCTGCTATTATTTTAGCCGGACCGGTATTCTCCCGTTTCCTGAAGCATTATACAAATCCTCCGGGAAAGATGTTTGTAGCGGCCCCTATTCCGGAAGAACAATTACCAGGTATGTTTACCAGTTTGTTTGCGGCATTATTGCCGGTGTTTTTACTGGCGGTAACAGCGCTGGTGAAGGTATTTGTAAAGGAAGATAATATACTCTACCAGGTAGCCAGCTGGGTGGGAGAACCATTGATCGTGATGTTGCTGGCTGTATTAAACGGCATGTATTTACTGGGATTGGGAAGAGGGATGCCAGCCAAAAAAGTAATGGGCATTATGGATGATGCGGTAAGAGATGTAGCCGTGATTATTCTTGTAATAGGTGGCTCCGGTGCGCTTACACAGTTATTGCATGATAGTAAGGTAAGCAGTTATATCGCGGAAACACTGCAGAATATGCACCTGCATCCGTTGTTGCTGGCATGGGGTATTGCAGCCATTATCCGGGTATGTATAGGATCTGCCACCGTTGCAGGATTAACTACTGCTGGTATTGTAGCACCTATGATAGTGGCCTCCGGTGTAAATCCCAATTTGATGGTGCTGGCCACTGGCGCTGGCAGCCTGATGTTTTCACATGTCAATGATGCCGGTTTTTGGATGTTCAAGGAATACTTTAACTTGTCGGTGAAGGATACCATTAAAACATGGTCGGTGATGGAGACGATTGTTTCCATTACAGGTTTGATCGGTTGTTTGCTGTTAAGTATGGTGGTATAACGGAGATGGATACACGTAATAATGTTTTCTTTGTTTACGTGCAGGGAAACGAATAAAATAAATAGTTGTAAATTTTATTTTCATGGAATGGTATCAGCTTACAAATGCCGCGCAGGTGGATTCTCCGGCAGTTGTTATTTATAAAGACAGGGTAGCAGAAAATATTTCATTGCTAAAAACGATGATCGATGATATACAACGGTTACGACCACACGTAAAAACAAATAAGATTTCAGAAGTGGCGCAACTGATGTTGGAGGCTGGCATACAGCGTTTTAAATGTGCCACCATCGCAGAAGCAGAGATGCTGGGAATGGTAAATGCCCCCGATGTATTACTGGCCTACCAGCCGGTAGGCCCCAAGGTGGTGCGTTTACTCGAACTCGTCCAGAAATATCCTCAAACGGTTTTCTCCTGTATTACCGACAATCCGGAAACAGCATTGGCCATCAGTGACATATTTGCTGCCCAGGGGCGCCGGTTACCAGTATACGTGGATTTGAATGTGGGAATGAACCGCACCGGTATCAAACCCGGCGCAGCTGCGTTGGAACTATATCAGTATCTGCATAAGTTGCCAGGAGTAATACCAGCAGGACTGCATGCTTACGACGGCCATATTCATGATACGGATATGGACGTACGAAAAGAAAAATGTGATGCAGCTTATGCACCGGTAGCAGCACTGGCAGATCAGATCGAAGCCAGTAATCTTCCGCAGCCGGTGATTGTGGCAGGTGGCAGTCCCACTTTTCCGATACACGCAAAAAGAAAGCACATTCAATGTAGCCCGGGCACCTTTATTTTCTGGGATTGGGGATATGGCAGGAATTTACCGGAGCAGGCATTTAAATGGGCTGTACTGGTGATCAGCCGTGTTATTTCCGTGATTGATGAAACGCATATTTGTCTGGACCTGGGACATAAATCGGTGGCCGCTGAAAGCCCGCAGCCAAGAGTACATTTCCTCAATGCTCCGGCAGCAACACCGGTTTCACAAAGCGAGGAACACCTGGTACTTAAGGTAGCAGATGCCTCGTTATATCCGGTAGGCACCGTGTTTTATGGGGTACCGTTGCATATTTGTCCTACCGTTGCTTTATACGAGAAGGCTTATGTAGCAACCGGAAATACGGTTACCGCCAACTGGAGGATTATAGCCCGCGACAGACAAATTGTTGTGTAAAGCGGAAAGCATAAAGGATAAAGTAAAAAGCTATTGTGGCGAATGATCCGCGCGAATATCATTTCCGCTGTAATCATTCGCCACAATAGCTTTTTGCTTTATCCTTTATGCTTTCAGCTTAATAATAATACAATTGCGACAAAACATTGGTTTCATCGAACGACTTTGGCTTCAAACCAAGGTACTCGGTGTACTGCGTAAGCGTAAGCAGTGGTTTTAATTTTGATTGGAGTCCGTTTTGCATGCTGTTCATCTTGGTAGTGTAAGCTTTTTGATTACTTTGTTGCAAGGGTTGAATAGCCACTTTTTGTTTCAAATAACCCGTTACAATATTGAGTAGTTTAGGCTTTTGTACATCGGTGAGCAGCAGTGATTTATCCAGCTTACTTACAATGGAACTGGCTGTGCCTTCCACGTTCATCGTAGGGGACTGAAATCGTGTATTTACGGGTGTTTTCGTAGCAAATGCTGTATAGTAACAAGTAAATACCAGCAATAATCCTGAAGTGATCAGTTTTTTCATGTATGCGTGGATTTGATGTTGATGATGGCTATTTAAATATACTAAATAGTCTTTATTGCATCACCATTTTTACATATTGTATCTGCGTATTTCCTTCTTCATCGATGGTAATATATTCAGACAGAATAGTTTTGTTATTGATCCACTGTACCATACCCGGCCCCCAGTCGGTAAGGCTTACTTCTCCCACCGGTTTTATTTCGTTATTATTTACTGAAAACAATTGAAATCCATTGGGATCAAAGGCGGCCACGAGGTCCATAGAGGCGGTGACAATATATTTTTTATCGGGCGAAATAGCAGGAGCAGACCAGGTGACCATGGAATCTCCGTTTAAGGAGTTCACCAGCTCAAAGGCACTGCCTTCATAATAGGTTACAAAAAATCCTTTTCGTTTAATAACCGGGTAGTTAGCGGCATAGGTATAGCCGATATAATCTTCTCCTTCACTGCTATTATTGGCCATAATTCTTTGCTTGCCATTTTGCAGTTGAATGGTCAGCCGGTTACCTTCCCGTTTTACGAGGGTATCTTTTGCCAGCACATCTGCTTCGCTGGAATCTACCGGAGGAAGGGGATATTTATCGAAATCTTTTTTCTCAATAAAGTAGACAAAAAAAGTTTTGCTTCCCATCTGAACGGTATCATCAGGGATACTATGAATGGCTGGCGGTGTGGAATCGTTGGCTGCGGTAGCATTGCCTGTCTGTTTATTTTTGCAGCCAAATACGAGTATTGTGGCTGCACAGAGCAGGAACCATAACTTATTCATCATCTTTTGTCGCATTTAAGTGTACAAATGTAAGTATTTAGAATTTTGGGAGAATGGTTACGCGGATAGTCTTTCTCCGTCTGCTTTTGTTAAAGTAAAAAAGAAAAGATAGCCGATTAAAGCACCACTCAGAAAGCCAACCAGGTGTGCTGCGTTGTCTACTCCCTGCGAAACAACAGCAGCTACTACGTTTAATGCTATAAATAAGCCTATATAAGCCAGGAAAGCCTTGCGTGTTTCCCGGTGGAAGAGTGAAGTGGTCAACAGCGCCAGAAACACCCCATAAATACCAAAAATAGCCCCGGAGGCGCCAACTCCTATGGCACCTTTGTGAAACCAGATACTGACATAGTCTGAAATAAGGCCGGTAATAATATAAGCTGCACTATATCGGAAACTCCGTAGTACCGGCTCCAGGAAAAAGCCGCCGATGAACAATCCCAGCATATTGGTGACAAGGTGCCATAATCCCGCGTGCAAAAACATACTGGTTAACAGTCGCCAGTACTCCCGATGCCCTATGGTTAATGGCCAGTAGTTGGCGCCGGCATGTAATAATGCTGTGGCATCTCCCCACCAGATATCCATTCCTGTGATGATAGTCCATAGAAACACGCACACATTTATGGTTATCAACACCAGTGTAACCGGCATTATTTTAAGTCGGTCTGTGATTTTCATCTCCTAAAAGTTAATGAAAAAACACCAATAACGCTTACTCGTAACGATATTCCATTATAAACTCGGTATCTGTATCCTGTTTGGTGAAACCTTCACTGTGCAGGTGTACCCAGGCGCCTGTTGGATATCCGTTACCATTGTAGTTGTAAGTGTATTGCACTACTGTGGAACGTTCATACTCCTGGAAATGTTGCTGATAGATTGATTTTTCCTTTTCTGTAATCTTTACCAGTGAAGGATTATTGGTACTCAAATGAAGAAAGGCATTGCTAAGGTCTCCCATTGGTGTCAGATAAATAGCCGGTGCTACCGCATGACTGATGAGCAATTGGTTTAAAATCGGACGCATGGGATTAATAGAATCATCCCATTCGTAATGGGCAGTGCGCAAAGTTATCAGGGTATCTTCTTTTTTCCCTGCAAAGGTATCTATGCAGATATCCTTCCGCTCAGGATTTCCCTGTTTGTAATTCCAGCTGATGGCCTGTGTGGAATCGGAGTATTTCATCACTTCCGGCAGGCCTTTTTTCCAGCGGATGCTGGCCGTGCGCAGCGGACGTTCCGCTGCATCGAAATATTGTATGGCCGTTACGTTGCCATCATGATCCCAGGCTGTTACCCTGGCCCGCTCCTGTACCTTGTTGCTATCCCGGCAAGACAAAGTCATAGCGGTAATGCGATGAGCGCTATCGTAAAAGAAGGTACTTACATCCGTATCATTAAACTGTTGATGATGCACCAGTTCCTGCAGGTTACCTGCAGCATCATATTGAAAGGTATACTGGGGAATACTATCGCCGCGAATGCCAATAGTCGTCAGCCTGGGAACGGCTGCCTTGTATTTATTGGTACTACAGGCGGAAACAGCGATGACGCAAAGTAAACAGTAGATAACATTTTTCATACTCATGGCGGAATAAGGGTATGAAAATACTAATAAGATTTGAGTTTTTCGGTGGTAGAATTGCTAAGGCTGCGAAAGCAGGAAATGATGTAATCTTTTAAAGTATTATTTGCATGCAAAATAATGGAGCAGTGGATATCTACTTCAGGTGAAGTGATGGATTCATTGTGTTTTTCAAGGAAACTGTTTTTTTGCTGCCTGCACCAATATTCGAACATTCGCATTCTTGCAGCCCCTTTCTTGTCTGCGCTATCGCAAACAAAGAAATAAAACGTTATCCTGATTATCCATCAGGAAATTAGTAATTACGTGAGTAATTGTAATTCTGACCCGTATGTCCATACGAGACTTATGATCAGATGACGTAATCCTGTCGAATCCGAAAGTGAGAACGTCATTAGAAAATTCGGGGTAGTTCTGGAAATAACTTTTGCCATCTCCAAAATAAACGGAATAAACAACGGCTTGATCTGTTGTAAATTCATATAACCCGACTTGTAGCTGGGAAAGATTATAAGGGCTGAACAAACTTAATACCTTTAGATTTTAATTCAGATAAATCACGGCCATTCGTAATGTAATCATGAATCAATTTCTTATCCTCTATGATCTTCTTCAGGATAGCGATGACTTTAGGATCAGGTGTCGATATGTGTTTTGCTGGTTTCATTGTGGTTACATTACAAATATAACCAAATCTACCAACAATCGCGCTGCTACTCGTTAACGAAACATAAACGCAATCATTTTGATACAAAAAAAATCCCGGGCTGATTCAGCCCGGGAAGTTTCCTTTTCCAACAAGTTGGAATATTACTCAGCTACTACTTCAAATTCCAGTTCGGTTTCGTTGCCTTTACCGAAATCGAGGCGAGCTTTGTATGTACCCAGTTCTTTCACGTCATCCAGGATGTGGATGCGGCGACGGTCGATTTCATAACCTTTCTGTTCTTTAATTGCACGTGCAATCTGAACACCAGTTACGCTACCGAATATTTTACCGGAAGTACCGGTTTTAGCGCCAATTTTAACAGGAGAAGCTTTCAGAACTTCCACTACTTTCGCAATTTCAGCCAGCAGTTTCTCTTCTTTCACTTTCTGCACCTTCAGGCGTTCCTGCAGTTGCTTCATGTTAGAAGGGCTTGCTTCCACTGCAAATTTCTGAGGAATCAGAAAATTCCTGGCGTAACCATTTTTTACGCTAACCAGTTCATTCTTCTGACCCAGGTTATCTACGTCTTGTATTAAGATAATTTGCATAACTTCTTACTTTAAAAGGTCAGTAACATAAGGCAATAAAGCCATTTGACGAGCTTTCTTAATAGCCTGGGCTACTTTACGCTGAAATTTCAGGGAGTTACCCGTAATACGACGTGGCAACATCTTGCCCTGATCGTTCAAAAATTTCTTCAAAAACTCCGCGTCTTTGTAATCTACGTACCTGATGCCCAACTTCTTGAAACGGCAGTATTTCTTCTGACGTTTCTCGGTTTTTACGGCCGTTAAGTACTTGATTTCTTGTTTCGGTTTAACTGCCATAGTTTTAAGCTTCAGTGGTTTTAGATTCAGCATTTACGCCATGTCTTTTGCGGCCGTTGTAAGTAACAGCGTGCTTATCCAGCGCAGTAACCATGTGACGTAATACATTTTCGTCGCGATTCAGCTGGATTTTCAGCTTCTCATTGAGGTCGGATGGCGCATTGTATTCCAGAACAACATACATTCCTGTAGTTTTCTTCCGGATAGGATACGCCAGTGATCTTAATCCCCAGGGATTTTCGTGCGTGATTTCTCCGCCGTTATCTTTAATGATATCAGCGAATTTCTTTTGGGCGGCTTTGTAGTCGTCCTCAGAAAGCACAGGGGTAAAGATCACCATCAATTCGTAGTTCATAATTCCCTGTTTTAAATGGTTTAATTAAAAAATTAGGACCGCAAAGATACTGAACTATTCCTTATTTCCACGCGATTAGACCGTTATTCCCTAAATATCTTACGGCGTATGTGTATGTTGTTGATAATCAAAAAGATGGAATATAAAAAGCCGCCCCGGTGGTCCAGGGCGGCGTCTCGTTGCATGGTTTTTTCAAAAAAGATCAGTGGTTAATGAGAATCTTGCTAACCTGCACCTGTTCTCCCGACTGTACCCTCAGGAAATAAATACCCGTCGGCAGCTGCCCGATATCAATAGTTTTATAGTTTTTACCCTTGATCAACGTTGTCCGGCTCTGGTAACGGATATGCCCCTGCACATCTATCAACTGCACACTTGCCGGGCCTCCCAATGGCCAGTCGATCCAGTACTGTAACTGGCGGCCCAATATACACCATAAAAGCTTCCATAACAGATCTTTATCTGCCATGAAAACTATTTTAACCGGGCTGTACCGGATACTGCTATCCAACCCCACTATTTTTAACCGGTACTGTGAAAACCCTAACCACGGCTTTTCGTCATAGGCAATATAAGCCGATGCCTCCCGGGTACTGCCATGCGCAGCCACTGTATCTGCTGCCTCATAAGTCTGATAATTCCGGGAACGCTCTACCACAAAGTATTTGCTGTTGATTTCATACGGCGTTTGCCAACTCACCAATACCTTACTACCATCCTTTTTGGCGTCAAAAGCCGTTACCGGCAAAGGATTCGCCAATACCGGCAAGCTATACCGGCTCATAACCGGGTAGTGGTCAGTAGTAGTAGTACCATAACTGCTCACCAGCTTCTCTACCTGTGTTTGAACTCTTGCAGAGTTTGCTATGTAAGCTACTCCCACTTCATTCGAGGCAATAACATTGTCAATCACAGAAGGATAACTAGTCGTAGATCGTTGCCCCGATAAACTTAACGGCAACGTCAGCGGCCTGTAATCACTGCTATCGTTCATAAAGTCAATGTAGGAAGTGGTGGTATCCGGTAGTAATTCCGTGGTAATAGTCTTGGACAAGTCATCATTAAAATCTCCCAACATAATAATATTATTATAAGGGTACTGCAGGTCCAGTGTATCCTTCAGCTCTTTTAAGCCATCCTTACGCCGCTGCCAGGAAATAATTTTTTCCGCTTTGGTGCCGGTATTGGCTTTACTATGTAATAATACAAACTGGATCCGGGCAGAATCATTGTCTAATCTGGCAGTAGCTTCCATCAGGTAAGGGAAACGACCAGACGACCAGTTATAATAGGCATTACTGCTGCCACCTTGTCGCAGCACGCCATAGGTACGGATCTTCCTGATCACCGCCGTTTTATAAACAAAAGCCAGCTTCTGTGCACTCACATAGTCCACATCCGTCAGGCTGTCTGCGTAAGAACCAAAATCAGACAATACATAGCTGTAACCCGGCAGCTGTGCTACCACCGCCCGGAAACGCGCGGTATCCACTACTTCTGCCAATGCAAAAATGTCGGCATCCAGTTTTTTCAGTACAGTGGTTACGTTGGCCTGCTGCAGACTATCATTCGCAGGGTTCTGCGCAGGACTGCCAAACCATTCTATATTCCAGTTCACCACTTTCAAAGAGCGCAGTGAAGTACCGGATAAAGTAATGTCCTGGTCTGAAAAAGCAGTACTGCTAAAAGAGAGTGTACCGCTGTAAGCTTGTCCCGTGGCTGTGGGAGCAAACTGTACATATACTTCCTGCGGGCCAGTTGTAATATCTGCCAGTGTAAAAGTTACCTGGTTCCTAAAGCTGCTGTTGTCTCTTGATACTTTGAAACCCGCCGGAGCATTGATTTTCAGATCGCCAGTAAAATCATTGGCCCAGAAATGAATGCTTTGTGACTCCGATGTTTGTCCCGATTTTACATAATCAAAATCAATGGCAGCCGGGCTGCTATTCAATGTAGGCGCCGGTGCGGCGATTGTATCCGTAAGTGAAAAATCGTCTATCGTCCAACGGGCAGCCTGTACTGCCGGTCCCGAAGTATATACAAAAGCAATGTATACATTGCCCTGTTTAAAAGGCGTCAGGTTGATGCCGGAAGACAGTTTCCATGCATCGCTGCCGGCATCAGGAAAGCGGCCATTGATGGTTGTCCAGGTAGCCTGTCGCGGATCGCCACTGCCGCTGTAATTGGTAGAAATACGCAAACTAAGGGAAGGACCGGCAAAGGCAGTACGACTGCTGAATTGTAACAGCGGAAAATGTAAACTTGTCAGATCAAAAACCGGAGAAATCAACCAGTCTTCATTTTCAACAGGCCCTCCACTGTAACCATTGATCTGTATACCATTACTGTTATTTTGTCCAAAGGTAGTGCAGCCCCACAGCTGTGCCCCACTTACACTGTATTGCGTAAAACCACCACTGAGTAAACTGCTGCCATTAGGTGTACAATCGTTAAAAGAATAATTCAACTCCTGGTTGCCGGTAGTAAAGCCCCATTGCGTGCTGTCACTGATACCCGCAAACACGTTGTCAGACAAATCTTTTATCACCCCGCTATCCGCTGTAATGTAGTAATGGCGGTTAGGTTGCAGGACTTTTTTAATAGTGAGCATATTACTATTAATGATCACGGCAGGATTGTTTACAGCAAAGCTATCCGTTGTGCCGGCGAAGCTGTTGTGCAGGAAAAAAAATCCATTACCTGCCTGAATATTTTCATTGAAGGTCATTTGGGGAGACGTCACAGGAGACACACCCACCGCTGCATTGGTCGGAATCAGGAAGCTGATAACAGGAGAAGTGGTATCCCTGCCAGATCCGTTTGCCGTTATATTATCAATGGCAAACCCTGGTCTGGAGCCGGCTCCGCTGATTTGCCGGTTTACCCAGCGTAATTGTATCACTGCCTGATTATTACAGGCTGGCGGCAACAGCACGGATTTATTGACGGAATGCTGCGGCAAGGTAACACCCGATCCGGTTTGCGTGATAGTGTCATTCTGATAGGCTGTCTCACTAATATTTATAAAACTACCGGTATCGCCGATACGATATTGCACTACTACTTCATTAATCCTCGTATTGCTATTACCATCATAAGGATTCCTGATTGTCATTACATCGTAACTCAGCTGTACATTTTGTTGTCCCGCGGTGTTGATGGAAAGCGCCAGCGCATTATCCACGCTACCACTGTTTAAGAAACCGAGTTTACCAGTGTAGTTATACACACCATTGCCGGTAGAAGAGGCGCTGCCACTGGCGATGAGTGGCTTGTCGCCCGAAGGTGTGGCAGTGTTGAAGGTGCCGGAAGGCGCACCAGTTAACAACCATCCCTGCCATCCATCCGGATAGGTAGTGGTAGTAGAAGGCAACGCATCAAAATCCTGCTGATAGGGCAAAGATTTTGCCGCAGGATTGGTTTGACCGGCTGTATTATTACAAATAAAAAAACAAATAAATAATAGAGAGAATAGAGGTTTTTCCATAGTATGTTTTTAGAAAGGGGTAATCAGATTTCGGTATCTTAAAACTACGGAATTCATGGCATCCTTCGTATGATTTTTTTGTTAATAGTTAAGATACTTAACTATATCATATTTTTATATGGATGTTATACCATCGTAAACAAGGCAAGGAAAATAGCAGTTAGCCCCCGGCCTTTTCCAATAAAACTTTATGCAGACAAGCGCAGGTTCTGTATATTCACTCCCTGCTATATTTATATTTTACATTTTTTTAATTTGTGACTTGTCATCTTGTCAGTATAACCCTGCTGGCACACACTTTGAAAAATGTTCACGAAAAAAATAAGATAACCAATGCAAAAAGGTGCAATACGTGTTCAAACAGAGAACATATTCCCAATTATTAAGAAGTTCCTGTATTCAGACCATGAAATCTTTATCCGCGAGCTGGTAAGTAATGCGGTAGATGCTACCCAGAAGTTAAAAACATTAGCCAGTGTAGGAGAATTCAAAGGAGATCTGGGCGACATCGCGATTGACGTAAGAGTAGATAAAGAGAAAAAGACAATCACAATTGCAGATCATGGTATTGGTATGACTGCAGAAGAAGTAGATAAATACATTAACCAGGTGGCATTTTCAGGTGCAGAAGAGTTCCTGAAGAAGTACAAAGGGCAGGAGAATGGTACCAATATCATCGGACATTTTGGTCTTGGTTTTTATTCTTCTTTCATGGTGAGCAGCAAAGTGGAAATCTTCTCCAAATCCTGGAAAGAAGATGCTGCTGCGGTTCGCTGGGAGTGTGATGGTAGTCCGGAATATGAACTGGAAGAAACCACCAAAGCTGACAGGGGCACTGAAATCGTGATGTATATCAACGAAGAAAGTGAAGAATTTCTCGAAGATGGCCGCATTCGTTCCATACTGGACAAGTTCTGTAAATTCCTGCCTGTTCCGGTTACTTTTGAAGGTACCCAGATCAATAATACCAGCCCCGCCTGGACGAAGAAACCAAGTGAACTGACCACAGAAGATTATCAGAATTTTTACAAGGAATTATACCCATACGCTGAAGCACCGTTGTTCTGGATTCACCTGAACGTGGATTATCCTTTTAATCTTACAGGTATTCTGTACTTCCCGAAAATTAACAAGAGCTATGAGATGCAGAAAGATAAGATCAATCTGTACTCCAACCAGGTATACGTAACTGATGAAGTAAAGGACATTGTTCCGGAATTTCTGATGTTGCTGCACGGTGTAATCGATAGCCCGGATATTCCGCTGAATGTAAGCCGTAGCTACCTGCAGGGCGATCCGAATGTAAAGAAAATCAATGCACATATCACTAAAAAAGTAGCAGATAAACTGGATGAAATTTTCCGTAACGATCGTGCTTCTTTTGAAGATAAATGGGATTCCATTGGTCTGTTTGTGAAATACGGTATGATGACCGACGACAAGTTCATGGACAAAGCCAACAAATTCCTGTTGATGGAAGATGTAGCCGGCGGTAAATTTTATACCCAGGAAGAATATCGTACCGCAGCAGCGGCACTGCAAACCAATAAGGAGCAGAAGCTGGTGGTACTGTATGCTACCAACCCGGTACAACAGGACAGTTATGTACAGGCGGCAAAAAATAAAGGCTTCATTGTAGTGAAGATGGAAACGATGGTAGATGCAGCTTTCATCAACAACATGGAGATGAAATGGGAGAACGTTTCTTTTACCCGGGTGGATGCAGATATTGCAGATAACCTGATTGACAAAGATGAGAATTCAACCACCGTATTATCTCAGGAGCAGGAAGGTACACTGAAAGAATTGTTTGGTGCACAGGTTACCCAACCTAACATCAAAGTGGAAATGAAAGGCCTGAGTACAGATGCGCAACCGGTAATCGTTACACGTCCTGAACTCATGCGTCGTATGAAAGATATGGCTGCAATGGGCGGCGGCGGAATGAGCTGGTATGCCAACATGCCGGACGAAATAAGCATGACAGTAAACGCGAACCATCCGGTATATACACAAATCCTGAAAGAAAGTGATAATGCACTGCAACAGAAGCAGATAAAGAATCTGGCGGATCTGGCGTTATTATCCCAGAACCTGTTGACTGGCGCAGACCTTACGGCTTTCGTAAACAGAAGCGTAGAGCTGATGGGCGAAAAAAAATAGTATAACTGCACAATAAAAAAATATTTTGTTTCCTGTTTTTTTAGTTTTTATTTGCAGTAACCCCCGAAACTGTAAATAATAATAAAGCAGGAGAAAAATATTGTAAAAACCTATCCCCCGGCGTATTGCCGGGGGATTTTTAGTTTATAGTAGTTATATGAAAAAAAGAGCAATTAAAATTTTAAGCCATGTCTTTGTGTTGAGTACGCTCGCACTTTTTTCCTGTTCCAAAACAGAAACGACTAAACCGGTAGAAACGACCCCACCCGTCACCACACCTCCTGTAACAAAGCCGCCAGCCGAAGATACCTTTGCTCAGCAAACGGCCGGTATTACCGTACAGAAAATAGACACGAAGGGAGGGAACATCAGCAACTATCTGTTATACATTCCGGATACGTACAATAGTGAAAAAAGCTATA
>NZ_DATCVJ010000616.1:0-9395 GCF_036566945.1 Chitinophaga sp.
CACGCCGAGTACAATGCCCATGCGCCACAGATCGGCATGTTGATTACCCGGAACATAGTCTGCCGGATTGTTATAGTAGATGTTGTCGTCGTAATACCCATCTACACGGGATTTGATGTCAAAAATCCCACTCAGACTAAACAAATAGGATACCCGGTCAGGATGACGGAAAGCGAAGTTAGCGGCATGATAGCCCCCAAAACTACAGCCGGCTGCTACGATCCGTTGGCTGCCTGTTTCAGCTTCCATCCGGGGAAGAATTTCTTCCATCAGCAGTTTGTCGTAACAGGTATGGTTATACGCTCTTTGTTCCGGCGTAATGTGTTTGTTGTACCAGCTGACGGCATCAATACTGTCCGGGCAGTATACCTTGATCCTGCCTTCTTCAATAAACCAGCGGATCGCCTCAATAAGGCCAAAGTCTTTGCTTTCATAGTAGCGTCCCATAGAGGTGGGAAAGAGGAGTAAGGGATATCCGCTGTCGCCGAATACCAACATCTCAAATTCCTTTCCCAGGTTGGGAGAATGCCATTTCAAATAGTTTTCGGTCACGGGAAGCATTTAGATAAATTTAAAAAAGATTATTGGTTTATTGGTAAATTGTTAGTGTGCAAACACGTCAACATTATATCAATTCTTCTTATTTGCAGCGGGAAGTGGTGCTGGATACTTATTTCACCGGGGCATCACCTTCAGTGCTGTTGCTGGTGAATGACGGGCAGGAATTGGCCGGATTACTGCCGGAACTTTCCCAATCGGTGCTGGTAGTGGGTATTCATGCCGGGGTACATCGCCGGGCGGAATATGGTACGGCAGGTGTGCTGGATCATCAGGGGCAGGGCGGGCAGGCGGAAAGCTATACCCGCTTTATTATCCGGGAGCTGTTACCGTTTCTGCAACAACAGTATCCGGACATGCTCTTTCAGCGGCGGGCGTTTGCCGGGTTTTCGCTGGGAGGTTTATCTGCCCTGGATATTGTCTGGCATTATCCCGAAATTTTCCAGATGGCGGGTGTTTTTTCCGGCGCCTTATGGTGGCGGAGCAAACCGTTGGGTGATGGGTACCGGGACGACAAAGATCGCATTATGCATCAGTTGATCCGCAAAGGGAGTTATCATCCGGGTCAGCAGTTTTTTTTTGAATGTGGTACCGCCGATGAAACGGCCGACAGGAATCACAATGGGGTTATTGATAGTATTGATGATACGCGGGATCTGATCAAAGAGTTGCTGCTCAAGGGATATAAGCCGGATAAGGATATTTTTTCCCTGGAGATCCCAGGTGGCCGACATGATGTGGCCACCTGGAAAACTGCCATGGATATATTTTTGCAACTGCCTTTCTTTTATTAATAACTAACGACAACGCCTATATTAAAAGCGGCGCCGCGTCCTTTGGCATACTGATTCGGAATCATAAACCACTGCGCACGTGCCGGGAAGTAGTCTTCGTTGAAAAGGTTTTCGATACCTAAGGTCAGCATGGTGCGGGGTGTGACCTTGTAGTTGGCGTTGAAGTTAACGAGGTTATATGCTTTCACACGGCCTTCGTTGCCATTGTACAGGCCAGTGGTGGTGTTCTTTTCGAAGCGGTTCCTGCCATTCACGCCCATATACTGTAATCTCAATTCAAGTTCTTTCAGCGGACGGTAGTTAATGCTACCGGTTACTTTAGGTGGTGCAATCCTTCTGCCATTGAGGTATACGTTGTAGCTGCCACCGGTTTTGGCGGTATCTGATTTTCCTTCTACATAGCTGTAACTGGCGCTGATATCCAGGTTACGCAATACCTGGTAGGTCAGGGCAGCTTCAAAACCGTATATGCGTTCAGGTGTTCTGCTCACGTTAAATAAACCGGTATTGGGATCAAAGATCATGTCTGCCCCCAATTTAGAGGTACTGATAAAGCCGCTGAGTTCAAAACGGAATTTTTTGTGTTCGCTCACAAAGCCCAGTTCGTAGTTATTCACCAATACCGCTTCTGTATTGATTTTTTTAAGGTCATTTACTTTGGCGTCACGTAATGCCAGGCCAACATCGGATACGGAGAACCCTTGTGAAAAACTGAAGTAAGGCATGAAAGCCGGCAGGCGGTTATAACGGATGCCGGCGTTAAACAAGGTAGCAGTATAATTCAGCTCACCGCCCTTTACGGGAATGCTGGGTGTACTGGTAGAGAGGGGTAGCGTGTTATAGTCGTCTACACTTACATTCACTTTTTCCACTCTTACACCTGCTTTCAGGATCAGATTTTGCCAGAGATACCACTGTGTTTCTGCAAAGGGAGCATAGTTCAGCATATTCATTTCCGGTACCCATACGCGACCATCTACCAGTGGCTGTGAGGTCACATCATTCAGCAGGTCGGCGCCATAGGAAAGCGTTCCGTTAAAATTGTAGTTGTTGGACAACGGGGAATTCAGCATCAGGCGTAATCCTTTTTTCTTGTCCAGGGTATGTGATTGTCCGTCGCTGCCGGCAAAACGGCCAAAGGATACATAAAAGATATCATCTCTGGATTCGTAGTAGGCATCAGCATTCAGGGAAGTACCGCCAATGAGACTATCCGCCTGGTATACGAGATGCAGGTTGTGATTGCCCCTGGAGCCGGTAGACACTCCGGCTGGCTTACCCAATACGCCTGAAGAAGGAATGCCATTGAGAATATCTCCATTCACTACATTGTAGTTGGAATTCTGCTGGCTACGGTAGTAGTTATACATCAGCTGTAAACGCTGGCGGGTAGTTACCTGGTAACCTACTTTTGCAAAAGCGTTGTAGCTGTCGGTTTCGCCCAGGCTGTAGTTAGGGCCTACCAGTTTACCTTTGGCGTCTTTATATTCCCCGGTTTCTTCGGCAACCCCGCTAACGATGTAATCGAATTTTTTATATTTCCCCTGCAGCATCTGACTAACGCGACCGCCTACACTATTTTTGAGACTGGTGAGCGAACCGGTGGTATTGATCATAGTTCTGCCAGACAGGACTTTGTCTTCCTGAGGGGTAGCCGTAATATAGTTGATCAGGCCGCCTGTAGCGCCGTTGCCATATATGGCAGTAGCGCCTTTCAGTACGTCTACTCTTTCCAGTACGCCCGGATCTATGGAGCGCATATCGACTTCGCCGTTACGGAGTGGGGTAGATTGTGGAATACCATCGATCATGATCAGCGCGGGGCGGCCACGAAGGCTTTGTCCTACGTTGCTGTTGGTTTGTGTACCAGGCGCCAGTCCGGGTACTTCGCGGCCAAGGATATCGGTTATATCGGTCGTTACCCGGAGGTCGTTTTCCAGTGTTTTTCTGGTAATAACAGTTACGGAAGACGGAACATTATCGAGTGTCACGGGTTTCCTGCTGGCAGAAACCACTATTTCACCGAGTACTTTTTGGTCAGTAGCCTTTGTTGGTATGGTATCTTTTTTATTGTCGCTGCTTGCTTTCCGTTGCGCCATCAATGGAGCGGTGATACTGCATCCGGAGAAGAGAAGTAGAAATAATCGTTTGTTGAATGTGTGCATAGCCTTGATTGCCGTCGTTTAAATGAGATAAGTATACGCAGGTGATGTTGCCGCCTGATTTGTGGGGAGCAAAATTAGACAAAAGCATACTGGCCCGTTTACGCAATCGGGAAAATTTTAAAGGAAAGCTTTTTTTGATATTACTTCAGGAACAGCCTGTTTTATTGCGGAGCGAGGTAATAGATCACGATTTCTACCCGACGGTTTTGTCGTCTGCCTGCCACCGTTCTATTGTCTGCTATAGGCATAGATTCGCCCATGCCGTTTACAGCTGTGATATTACTACCTGGTTTTTTGTCCCGGATATAATCTGATACCGTAAAGGCGCGGCGCATAGAAAGTTCCTGGTTGTAAATATTGGTGCCGGTATTATCTGTATGGCCGGTAACGGTAAGGGATATCTGATCGCCGGAAGGAATTTTATCAATCAAACTATCCAATGCCTGCAGCATTTTGTTTTCCAGTTCGTGACTGTTTACCTGGAAAAGCAGGTCCGGGATGAGCAGGGTATCTGTGCGTGTAACCGATACCGTTACTTCTTCTGCCGGCTGGCAGTTGATGACTTCCACTCTTTCGCTGGAGTCTCCATCGGTGGTCAGTTTGCCAACGCCTGTTACTATGAAGTCGTCGAAGCTAAAGCCTTTACGGTACACCAGGTAGCTGGCAACTGCCTGTGCGCGGTCTTGTGCCATTACCTCATTATATTTTTCACTGGTATTTTTAAAGACATACCCGGTAAGTTTTATTTTATGCCGCAATACATTATCGGAAGGTTTTAGCACGCTTTCCAGCTGACCAGCATAGGAAGGGTTGATGTTTTTACTTTTAGGTAAGAAGAAATCAGTTTTTAACAGCAGGGTGTCACAGGATCCGGGCTTGTAGAAAACGGTTTGCAGTTGAGGTGTTTTCACTGGTTCCATGTCCAGCAGGTCCTTGTCCGGACTGATAAAGTGGTGCCGGTCGTGCATCGCATACAATTTTGCAAGCGTTTCTTTCGTATTGGCACAAACATCCCCCGACAATGGTATCAGCGATACACTGTCTATATTCAGATAAAAAGCTTCATTTTTTGGGTAATGCGCCAGCGATGAATCAAAGTTACCGATGATCATGTATTTCGCATTGGTTTCGGCTACGAATGTTTTTTCCAGTACGGTCCATTTTTTTTCCGGATGCTTATCCGTATTCCGGTCGAAGTACACAGTGGCAGGTTGTGCTAATGGTCTGGGTGTCCAGCGGTAAATAGGCGCAGAGTCGAACAATACACCGGGCAGGGGATAGGGACGGTCTTCGTCCATAAGGGTATATAATTTCAACTGGTAACGTTGCCCTTTTTTTAAACGGCAAAGCAGTTGGGTTTCGGCGTAGGAACGGAAGTCGGGGTCAATGCTGCTGTAGAGGGTAACGGTGATGTAGCGGTTGCCCTTGTCTTGCGTGTACATGATTTTACTGGTATTGGGTGCTACCGATTCCCAGGCAGCAGGTGCGCAGGGGTAGTTATATTCTGTACAAATGTTCACGTCTGAAAAGCCGGCATTGGCGAGGATGTTCTGTGCATAAATGGGGTGCAGCGGAAACAGGAAAACGAGGAACAGGATAAGAATACGTAAATGGGACAAGGGTAAAGGATTTGGGGTATAACGGGAAGGGGTATGGGTTTATTGTAAAAGAAAGCGTGGGCCTTCGCGTGATGAGATTATATCATAAATGCAGAAGCCGTCTCATGGAGACGGCTTCTGCATTTATGATATAGCTATTGCTGATTAGTTGAAGATATATCTTACACCAATCTGCATTTGCCATCTGGATAATACGGCAGTGTAGTCGTTAAACGGATTGCTGATTTTGGCAAAAGAGTAACGGGCCTGTCCGCCTGGACCTGCGTTATCGCGGTAGGTCAGGAAAGCAGGGTTGTTAACTGTTTTAGCTACACCCCAATCACTGCTCAACAGGTTACCAAAGTTAATGATGTCGAGGGTTGCCTGTAATTTGCTTTTTGACTTAGGTGCAATTTTAGCGAAGTCGATGTCCTGGATGATCTTCACATCAAAGTGATTCCACCAAGGATACTGACCACCATTTCTTTCTGCAAAATTACCTCTGCGGCTGTTCAGGTATTTATCTTTGGAGATAAACTGATCCAGGTCGCTCCAGATTTGGTCTGGTGTGCGGGTATCAGCAGGTACACCATTACTGGCTTTGTTCGGGATCAGAATAATTTCGCTTTTATCTTTTGGCACATAAATCAGGTCGTTGTTGGTGGTAGAACCGTCTTTATTCGCGTTGCCGGCATATACGTAGCTGACGCGGGTATTGTTAAATGCGTCGGCAAATGGAGAGCCTTCATAAATAACAGATACCGTAGTAGCCAGTACTTTAGCGTATTGAATTTTATAAGATAAGGTAGCAATCACCCTGTGCTGTACCATGAAACCAGTATAAGATAATACCGGATTGTTTGGATCATTCACGATCTGGTTACCGTTAAAGGCACTGGCAGCCTGAGATCCAGGGCTGGAAGTGATATCCTTTGCATTCTGGTAAGCATAAGCTGCGGTGGCAGACAAACCAAAATCAAATGTTTTGGAGAACTGTGCAGATAAAGAGTAAGACCAGCCTTGTGAAGTATTATCCAGTACAATGGCGTTAGTAGCCTTTGAACTCACCCGGTTAGGTGTAGGGAAGGTATCACGTGCACCAGGACCTACAGATTTTCCGGTAGGGTTTACGAGGTTCGCATCTCTGTGGTATACTGCGTTGATATCTTTTGTATAGATACCTTCGAATGTACCTACTATTTTACCTGGTAATAATACATCTACTGCCAGGTTGGAACGCCATATCTGCGGATATTTGAAATCAGGAGACATTACGTTGATCAAAGCACTTGGTGGTAAGCTTGGATTAGCTGGAATATAAGCGCGCGGATCAGTAGTAAAAGGACGGTTGGTAGGATTAAAGCTTTGTTCCTGACCAAACAGTAATCCATTTTGACCGGCCTGGTTAACAGCCCATACATAAGGGATACGACCCGTGAAAATACCCGTTCCACCACGAAGCTGCAGGGATTGATCGTTTTTAACATCCCAGTTAAAACCAACGCGTGGAGACACCATCACTCTGGTTTTAGGCAATACGCTTACATCAAGATGTTCGTTGTTGCGGAATGCAACGTCGGCGATGGTTTGGTTTTTATCAAGTTTGGTAGGGTAGAAAGGCATATCTAATCTGACACCATAGGTCAACTTGAAATTATCTTTTATCTGGTATTCATCCTGTGCGTAAACAGAAGCAGTAGCCGCATTCAGTTTCGCAGATGGCGCTGAATTGCCTGCAACGGCAGAATAAGATAACTGGTAAAGCAATGGCTGTACCGTCTTATCGCCACCAGCTGCGGCTATGAAGGATGGTACATCCTTGTAGCGGTACTGTCCCAGGTAAAACTGGGCGAAGGCGTTGTCGAATTTAAAATATTCCCCTGCTACACCAAATGTAAAGGTATGCTTACCGGAGTAGAGGTTGAAGTTATTGGCAAACTGTACAAGGTCCTGACTCAGGCTATTCAATGCACTGAAAGGTTCAGAACCTGCGGAGATATAGTTTTTACCGCCGCCATCTTCAATGTCAATCAACGGAAATGCACCACCTGGTGTAGTACGGCGATCGCGGAAGCGGCTGTACGTAACTGACAGGTTGTTGGACATTTTGTTGGAGATAGAACTGTTCAGTTCCGCTACAAATGAGCTGATTTTGTTGTACTGACGGTAAGTGGTATTCTGGAAGATCATACTGGTCTGACTTGGACCACGACCCGTGTTTGAATTCGAACCACTGGCGCCGATATCTCTCAATGAGTTCATGTAGGAATAACGGAAGTTGAACTTATTCTTGGAGTTAATGTTCCAGTCAATACGTGCAGTTACTTTGTCGTTATTTTGCTCGAACTCATAATTTTCGTAGGCACCCGGGTTATAACCTAAACCAATCAGTGTTGATTGCACTAAATCAAGATCAGAAGCTTTTACGTTGGAAATACCAGCTCCGTTTGTGCCCCGATTGGCCCGCCAGTTGGAACCTGGTGTATTCTGTCTTTCCAGCTCACCGTTTACAAAGAAGAACAATTTGTTCTTAATGATAGGACCGCCTACGCGAAAGCCGTATTGTTTGAGATTGTATACGTCTTTACTAACATCAGTTCCTTTTACTTTACCGCCGGTAAGACTGTTACTTCTGAAGAAGCTATAAACGGAACCGGAGAATTCATTGGTACCTGATTTTGTTACGGCATTGATGCTGGCGCCAGTGAAGCCGCTCAACTTAACGTCGTATGGAGCCAGGTTAACCTGGATCTGGTCAATCGCATCCAGGCTGATAGGCTGGGAATTGGTTTGTCCTCCTGGTAAATCCGATAACCCGAAAGCATTACTAAACAAAGAACCATCTACAGTGAAGGAGTTGTAAAGGTTATTTCTTCCTGCGAAGGTTAAACCTTTTCCTGACTGAGGAGTTAATTTGGTGAAGTCCGCTATACCTCTGTTGAGGGATGGCAGATTCTGTAACTGCTCTTTGGAAATGTAAGTTGCCGCACCGGTACGGGAACTGTTAAAGGTGTTATTCTGTTTACCGGTAACCACCAGTTCTTTCAATGCAGTAGAGGACGCACTGAGTTTAAAATCGATTTTGAATGTTTGGCCGAGCGGCAGGTTAACATTCTCTTCCTTCTGTTCCTGGAAGCTGATATATGACACCGTAACAGTGTATGGTCCGCCTACCCTCATGTTAGGGATGTTGTAACGGCCACCTTCCTGTGTGGTTGTTCCGTATACTGTACCAGAAGGAGTGTGTACAGCTTTTACGGTGGCCCCGATCAATCCTTCTCCTTTATCGTCTTTTACGTAACCGGTCATACTACCGGTAGTAACCTGACCAAAAGTGATGATTGAAACGAGTAACAATGAAAATGTAATGAGTAATTTTTTAAACCTCATAAAGCAAAGATGTTGTTGTTTCAGCCGCAAAGTTGCTTAATTTTCCTGGCATAATTTTAACTTCAAATTAACAAATTGTTAAGTAGACTGTGGATAACTTGGCCCCGAACTGAAAAATTGAATGACATCTAGCCGAATGCTTGTTAACAATAGGATTTTTCAAGATTTTCCCTAAAAATTACAATTTTTCAAATAGGTGATATTAATAATGGATCAAACCTATAACCACAGTGAACCTTATGGGTTTTAAAATGTATAAATCAATCAAATAGTAATAATATTTTCTATATGTTAAAGTTGACCTGTGTAATTAACATATTCACAACGTTTTTTTAACAAAAATTCAGGCGCCCGTCCCCTCATCTTTTCACATGTATATGTTGTAACTTTGCGCAATTCAACATTACTGACCCGGAGGGAATAAAATATGTTAGATAAAATAGAAGCAGCAATAGAAGATATAAAAAACGGTAAACTGGTGATCGTAGTAGATGACGAGGACCGTGAAAATGAAGGTGATTTTATAACAGCAGCACGCAATGTAACACCTGAAATTATCAACTTTATGAGCACCCACGGCCGTGGGCTGATCTGTGCACCGCTGGTAGAAGAGCGTTGCGATGAACTGGGACTGGAACTAATGGTTCGCGACAATACCGCTTTACATCAAACCCCTTTTACTGTTTCGGTAGACTTGCTCGGACATGGCTGTACCACCGGCATCTCCGCGCATGACAGGGCCAAAACAATACAGGCGCTCATTGATCCTACCACCAAACCGGAACACCTGGGTAAACCCGGCCATATATTTCCGCTGAAAGCAAAAACAGGTGGCGTTTTACGCCGCTCAGGACATACCGAAGCCACCATCGACCTGGCCAGACTGGCGG
>NZ_DATCVJ010000617.1:0-7210 GCF_036566945.1 Chitinophaga sp.
GAAGAATTACCATTCTGGGTGCTGAAGGAAACCCGTAACGGATACCTATTCCTGACAGTAATACTTAAATTGGTTTGTAAAGTATGCTGATGAATATCCCGTTCGGTATACGGTGTATCAATGTTCGACTGATAATAGAAATCATATAGCACATTCCCATGTACTGCTAAAAAAGGTGTATGCACAGGCACCTCTACAGGGGCCGGTTTTCTCACAGCTCTGATAGCAGTAATGTCGG
Source organism: Chitinophaga sp. (assembly GCF_036566945.1). GTDB lineage: Bacteria > Bacteroidota > Bacteroidia > Chitinophagales > Chitinophagaceae > Chitinophaga. The sequence goes on from NZ_DATCVJ010000617.1 coordinate 239, forward strand.
ATGAATCTGGCCTGTTATATAACATCACAGGAATGCGGAAAAGGGTTTTACATCCACTATGTATATAAAGGTATCCGGTATCTGAAATATGCCTGTTACCCAATGACAATTGTTGTCCTAACACAGGTATGCCGGCTATAAGGGTTACAACCAATAGTAAAACTAAAGCTCTCACTTGAATGCAATTACAACATAAAATAGGGACAAGAAGCAGCCATGCATCTGTATTCACAAATACTCAACTGGTTAACGAACATCGTATTAATTTGATTAAGGTTTCATAGTACAAAAATTAAGTCAAGGGACACAACAATATTTAGTTGGACATCGGAATAAAGGTATAAAAATTATTTACAAAAAATAATTATTTTAAATTTTTTGTGCGCTTATGTTATCATGTTAATATAAGTGCACAAAAAAACAGATCATGCCATTAAAAAAATGACATGATCTACCAAAGAAATAACCTCGGATTTAATACATCGGATTCTGCACCATCTTCGGATCTGTCTGCGTTTCTATATACGGTATCGGCCACAAATAATCCCTCCCTGCATTAAACGTCCGCACCTCTATCACCCGCATATCCGCTTTATTCGCCACCTGGCTATAGTCCGCAATGCCATTGGCATCTATCGCCGGCGCATTAGACAGCAACCCTCTCGGCACCCGGCCATAAAAAGGTCCTTTCATTACTTTCTCCGCAATTTTCCAGCGGCGTATATCAAACAAACGGAAACCCTCATAGGCCAGTTCGTACATTCTTTCTTTACGCACGGCAGCACGTAATGCTGCTTGTGTGGATCCCACCGGAATTTCCGGCATGTTCACACCGGGGCGCTGCCGCACATCATTGATGGCTTTAAACACCGAGGCATCCAGTTCGTTAGCTTCCATTTTGGCTTCGGTATAGGTGAGTAATACTTCTGCGTAACGTATCAGGGTAATGCTCATGGTAGACATGCGCATGTTGTCTTTATCTTTCAGGTCGATGTACTTACGCCAGCAATAACCGCTGAAGGATGCATATGCATTTACGGCGTCCTGGTTCACGATGCGGGTAGCTGGCGTGGTGTTATAGTTCCAGCAGGTAAGACTATCCTTATGTGTTTCGAACTGGTAGTTAAAAAAGATAGACCCCGGCAGGGCGATGGTATATCCCAATCTTGGATCGCGGTGTTGGAAAGGTTTTGCAGGATCGTATAACGGTGATTTATCGATCGTAAGACCATCAGTACATTCGTAGGCATCTACCAGCGATTGAGAAGGCACTTTGTTGGAGGCACCGCCGGCATTTCTGCATAAGATAGGATAAGGTCCGCCCCAGTTGAGTACAGGTAGTTGGTACTGCAGGGCGAGAATAACTTCGGCGGAATTTTTATTATCATAAGAAAACAGTCGCGGGAAATTATCTTCCAGTTTATATACATTCAGATCCATCACGGCTTTGGCGGCTTCGGCAGCCACTTTCCATTTTTCATTATACAGGGCTACCCTGGCTTTGATAGCCAAGGCGGCGCCTTTGGTAGCGCGACCTGATTCTGCAGCAGGATAAGTTTTAGGCAGCCAGGCAGCAGCGCTGTCCAGCTCTGCGAAAATGAAATCCAGCACTACCTGTTTCTCACTGCGGGGTAATTGTGCTGTTTCTAAAGTAAGGGTGTGCGTGACCAATGGCACACCACCAAATAAAGAAATGAGTTGTTGATACATGTAGGCGCGGATGAAGCGCGTTTCGCCCATGCTGCGCTGAAACAGGACGGCATCGGTGAGTGGCTTTACTTTTTCTGCGTTGTCGAGGATATAATTACAGCGACCTATTACTTTATAAAAGTCGGTCCATAAGCCTTGTGTATAGGTGTTGTTGGCGTCGTGGTTGCCGGTGCCTATTTTCTGCAGGTCGCTGGCATTACGTTCGTAGCCGATGTCGGTGGCGGCATCCAGCATCAGGCTGATGTTGGGCCCTTCCAGCTGTCCGGGATCATATTCATCCATGGGCTTGTTCATGGCCCTGTACAGGCCATTCACGGCCAGTAACAGCTCGTCCTGATTTTTAAAGAAGGCTGCATCAGAAGGACCGTTGAGCGGACTTTTATCCAGGTAGTCTTTGTTGCAGGCTTGTACGGCCAGCAAGGCAGTGGCAATAATGATATAATAAGTGAAATACTTCTTCATGACGACGGTTTTAAAAATTTACGTTAACGCCAAAACTGTACACCTTCATGACAGGGTAATTATCTGCTACGCCCACCGCTGTTTCTACGTCATATCCCGGCCAGAATTTAGCCATGGTAAACAGGTTAGATCCATTTACAAAAATGCGCGCACTATTCAGCTTTATAGATTTTGTAAGATGTGAGGGCAGCGTATATCCTATTTGCAGATTCTTCAAACGCAGGTAGGCCGCGCTTTTCATCCAGAAGCTGGAAATTTGCTGGTTGTTGGTACCACCGAATACCAGTCGCGGAAAAGCGGCGTTGGTATGTTCTGGTGTCCAGTAATCTTTAAAACGTTCCTGTGCAGTACCGCCTACGGAACTCACATAAAAGGGCATGATACCGGCGCCGTAAATTAATCCATCTACCTTACCTACGCCCTGTAGAAAAGCACCGAAGTCAATCCCTTTCCAGGAAGCATTCAGACTTACACCATAGGTATATCGTGGAATGGTATTGCCCATCACCACTTTATCGTTTTCATTGATGATGCCGTCGCCGTTCTGATCTTTGTACTTAATATCACCGGGAGCGATGGTACCAAATTGTGTAGCATGTTTGGCTACTTCATCTGCATTCTGGAAAAAGCCTGCTGCTTCCAGTCCAAAAATGGCATTCACCGGATACCCTTCCCTGCTCACGGTTACAGCCGACTGATTGATACCGTGCATGTCCACCACTTTATTTTTTACATCCGATACATTTACGCCGATATTGTATTTAAAATCTTTGATGTGACCATCGTAGTTGAGTCCCAGTTCCCAGCCTTTATTACTTACTTTACCGGCGTTCTGATAAGGGGCTTTCAGTCCGGTGATGAGGGGTATATTCAGGAGCAACAGGATATCTTTTGTTTTGCTGCTATAATAATCTGCTGTTATAGAGAGATGTGAAAACAAGGTGACATCTAATCCTACGTCACTCATCTCAGTACTTTCCCAGGTAATATTTTTGTTGGCCAATGCGTCCATAGCGGCCGCATTTACTATTTGTCCACCGATAGTATAAGAGCTGAGATTCACTACCGTAGCAGAAGGATAATTGCCGATGTTCTGATTACCTAATCTTCCCCAGGAGCCACGTAGTTTCAGTTCATTCACAGTGGGTTTCAGGGCCGCCATAAAAGCTTCCTCTGAAATGCGCCAGCCTGCGGAGGCGGAAGGAAATACGCCCCATTTGCGGCCTTCCGCAAAACGGGAAGATCCATCGTTACGGATATTTAATTCCAGCAGGTATCGTTCTTTATAGTTGTAATTCACCCTGCCAAAAAAAGAGCGCAACGACCATTCCGCACCGGAGCCGCTGTTCTTCATATTGCCGGCGCCACCAGCATCCAGCACCGGGTAATCGGGCAATACGTAGTTATCGCGGGAAGCATTCATGATGTCCTGCCGGTAGCTGTTTTGCTCCGCGCCTCCTAACACTTTCACATCATGCTTTCCCCAGGTTTTGTGAAAAGTAAGCGTACCCCGCATGTTATTGTAAAACTCCCGCTGATTAGATAGTTCGAGTAAACTTACCGTCGGATTTTTATTGGCCAGACTCCCATCCGGGTGATAGGTCTGCAATGCTTCCGAAAATTTGTTCGTATAGGTTTGTACGTATTTGGGGGCAATATTAAAAGAGGCGGTAAGCCATTCTACCGGCTGGTAGTTGATCGTGGTGTTGACACTTCCCCAGGGCGCACTCAATTTTCTTAATCCACCTTCTCTGGCGGAAGCGGCAGGGTTGTTACCTACCCATCCTTCGCCACGGGTACCGTTGGAATTCCACGCCAGCTGGTTGGGAGAAATATTATTCATGTAGGCAAACAGTACATCAGCGCCTGCCGATGGCTCTGTCGTTACCGGACTGATATACTGCAGATCAAACTGCATGTTCAGCTTTTTGGAAAAAATGATGTCGGTATTGGCGCGGACGGTGAGCCGTTTAAATTCTGATTGTTCGATGAGACCTTTCTGATCGAAGTAACCAACAGATAACAGCATCTTTACTTTATCGGTACCACCGTTCACCGTTAAAAAATGGCTTTGCTGAAAACCGGAACCCTGGAGCACTTCCTTTTGCCAGTCGGTGTTGGGCAGAGAATCGGAGCTGCTGTTGCCCTGCAGCCGGTATTTTTGCAGTAATGCATCTGAATACAAAGGCGTACGACCGGAATTCTTATACGCTTCATTCGTCAGCAGCATATAATCCAGTGCGTTGGTGAGTGCAGGCAAATTGGTGGCCTGTTGCCAACCTACATAGTTATTATAGTTGATAGACAGTTTACTGCTTTTGCCGCGTTTGGTGGTCACGAGGATAACGCCGTTCGCCGCACGGGAGCCGTAGATAGAAGCCGAGGCGGCATCTTTCAATACGGTCACGGACGCAATTACGTTAGGGTCTATGTTGTTGATAGATCCTTCCACGCCATCGACGAGGATCAGCGGATCAGGATTTTTCAATGTACCCCAGCCGCGGATGCGGATGGTGCCGCCGTCGCCCCCGGGTTTACCGTTGCCTTGCGTAATGGTAACGCCGGGCATGGTGCCTTGCAGGCCGGCAGATGTTTGTCCTACGGGCCTGGCAGCCAGCGTTTCACCGGATACCGTAGCCACCGCGCCGGTGAGATCCACTTTTTTCTGCGTGCTGTAACCCACTACCACTACTTCCACGAGCGACTTAGGCGTAGGTGATAACCGGATATGAAAAGTCGTTTGATCTCTTACCGGTTCCTGGATAGTTTGATAACCGATACTGGAAATGGTGAGTACATCCTCTTCACTGATATTGTTGATGGTAAAACGTCCGTTCACATCTGTCTGCACTCCTTTGGACGTGGCTTTCACGCCTACCGACACCCCCGGCAAACCTATGCCCGTACTATCGGTGATGGTACCGGTAATGGTTTTATTGGGGCCTTCTTTGCCGGTAGCCGGCGCCGCTGATTTAGCGCTTTTTATCACCACGGTACCGTATTTAATCAGGTAAGTGAGTGGCAGGTCTTTCAGGCATATTTTCAATGCTTCGTCGAGGGTTTTGTTTTTGATTTCCACGCTGAGTGGCGGTGTATTTTCCAGCAACTTTTGATCACAGATAAACTGGTAACCGGTTTGTTTGCTGAGGATATCAAAAACTTTGTCCAGTGGCATTTTGGTGGCCGACAATTTCACCGTTTGCGTTTGTGCGCTGGCGGATAAGGCGCCTGCCATCAGCAGCCAGACCAGCCATGTTTTGAGTGTAGCCGGCACGCGGCTCCTCCTCCCGTGGGAGTGGGAAATGGTAAGCAGTTCCATACTAACTTTGGTTGCGTTTAATGTAAAGGATCGTTAAATATAAATGCGGGTGCTAAACGTGGAAAATCATCATTTCATCGTGGCTGGCATAACGGTAATTTTGTTACCGCTGGTGCTGAAATGCACCATGCCGGTTTGTTCCAGCAACTCGAGCAGCTGGGCGACATTTTCTTTACGGGTCATGCTACCATAAAGCTGGATGCCGGATAAATCTCCTTTGTAGGCAATATCCACATCATACCAGCGGGCAATTTGCCGCATAATCATGCTGATATCTGTTTTGCGAAATCTGAATTCTCCTTCTTTCCAGGCCATTACGTCTTCCAGATCCGGCCGGCTGATGGTAAAGCTGTTGCCGTTGTCGTCTATGCTGGCCTGTTGTCCGGGTTTCATCAGCGAAGTGGCGTTGCCCTGCGACACACTCACCGCACCTTCCACCAGTGTTGTTTTTACGCGCCTTTCGTCGGAATAGGCCATTACGTTAAAGTGGGTGCCCAGTACATTTACCTGCATGCCACGGGCGCGTACAATAAAAGGTTTGTCTGCCTGTTGCGCTACTTCAAAATACGCCTCGCCTGTCAGCGTCACGCTGCGATCCTTACCGGTAAAGGCAACGGGAAATCTCAGCGACGAGGCGGCGTTGAGCCATACCTGGCTGCCATCGGGCAATACCACCTGGTACTGTCCACCTCTGGGCGTGCTGATGGTATTGTACTGTGGCGCCGCATTTACATCGTTGTTGCTGGCGGTATAAGCCAGGCGGCCACTGTCCAGTTTAATGATGCGGGTGCTGCCCTGATGCCCCAATGCGCCATCACGGGCGCTGTCCAGCACAATTGTGCTCCCATCCGCCAGGGTGAGTACGGCTTTGTTACCACCCGGAATAATGGGTTGCACGGTGTTACGGGCTATCACCGCTACACGCGGTGTTGCACGATACCACCAGGAAAAGCCTGTTCCCAACAGTATCAGCAATACGGCGGCAGCAGCCAGTTTATAAAGGATATGGATATGGGGAGATGTAGTAGCAGTAGCGGTATCAGTAGCATCATGCATATTTGCCATCGCTTCCCGCTGCCCTGCTTCCTCCATCACCTGCTGAAATGCCTGTTGCAGATCTACTCCACTGGCTTCCCTATAACGATCTTCTGCGAGAATACCGGCAATCATTTCACCCAATACAGGTTCGTTGTCTGTCTCCTTCACCAGTGCCTGCAGCCGTTGCAACTCCTCCGGAGTGATGCGATCGCCCAGGTACTTTTCCAATAATACTTTTAGTTCCTCATTTGACATAAAACCGGATGAAATATCAGCACACTCGCATGAAGGGCTGCTATTATAAAGACGAAAAAAATAATGACGGGAATCCTTGGTAAGCGAAAAGAATTACGAATTACGAATTACGAATTACGAATTACGAATTACGAATTACGAATTACGAATTACGAATTACGAATTACGAATTACGAATTACGAATTAC
>NZ_DATCVJ010000618.1:0-11775 GCF_036566945.1 Chitinophaga sp.
GCTTTATTATTTTTATTGGCAACAGGTGCAAAGGCTCAACAGGATAGCGTTACTTATACAGGTCCCTCACGGGAAGGGGTACACGATAGTTTAAGTTTACGTAAACGCAGTTTCTTTCCGATACCGGTATTGGGGTATTCGCAGGAGAAAGGCCTGGAAATAGGAGCGGCGATGTTATATTCCTTTTATACGGATAACAAAAACCCGGATGTCAGCACCCGTAACTCCACCCTGAATCTGATCCCGGCCATTACCACGGAAAGCCAGTTTAAAATAGATCTCAAAGCCAATATCTGGACCCGTGCCAATACCTGGCATTTCAGAAGTAACCTCCGTTATCAAAACTATCCGCTTTACTTTTTTGGTGTTGGCGATACTACTCATTACGATACCCGTTCGCTGGTAGATAATATCCGTTATAAAGTACAGCTGGAAGGGGAGCGGCGTATTAACGGCCATTTCTATGCCGGCGCTTCTGTATTATACCAGCATGATACCTATAGCAGCAGTGACAATAAAGGTATTTATACCACCATGCCGCTCACCGATAAGGATGGCGGCTATGTGACCTTTCTGGGTTTGACGGGCATTTTTGATAACCGTGATAATCAAAACTATACCCGTTATGGTTCATGGCTGAAACTCAATATAGCTTATGCACCTGCGTTCCTGAGCACACAACCGCTTTTTAAGGTCGAAGCGCAGGGAATTCATTTTATTCCTATCTCCCGAAAAAGCACGCTGGGCTTTAATGGTATTTTTAATAGCCTTCAGGGAAATGAGCTGCCATTTTACCTGTTACCTGAAATGGGAAATGATGTTATTATGCGGGGGTATTATACAGGGAGATACCGCAACCAGAACTATCTGGCGGGTCAGGCAGAGTATCGTTATCTCATAGATCCCAGGATGCGTATTCATATCTGGTTTATAGATTTTAAACCCAAATTTGCGTTGGCAGCTTTTGCCGGTACAGGTACGGTGTTTGCCAACCGCGATTTTCATTTTGATGGATTTAAACCCAGTTATGGCGCAGGCATCCGTTATTTCTATGATGAAAGCGCCAAGCTCACTATTCGTATAGACTATGCCGTTGGGGAAAAACGGGCCGGTGAATCCAGACAAAAAGGACTCTATCTTTCGTTGGCGGAAGCGTTTTAAGGAAATGGTTTGGGTGATGGCTGTTTGCTAATAATTTATTAACTTTCAATAGATTAATACAACACACCAAAACCATTGCATATGAAAAAACTACTCCTGTTTGGTGCAGCCTCGTTGTGGATGGCTGTGACAGTTACGACCCAGGCCCAGGACATCTCCAACTCCAGTTCCAGCACCCCTCCACACTCAAAATGGTATTTAAAGATCGCCGGTGGGTATTTTTTCAGTGTATCGCCCGGTCAGTTCCCGAATGTGGGCCCATATCCTCCGCAGGATCTGCATACAGAATATAACCCTACCAATGCAAATCCGCTGGATACCCTCAGCCGCAAAGTATTGACTGGGTCCTATGGACAAGGCGTCAGAGGTGGTTTGTCTGTTGGTTATAACATCAACAAATACCTGTCGGTAGAAGGAACCTTTAATTATTTTCACAGCAAGAAAAACCTGATGACCCGGCAACTGACCACCCTGGTGGGTACCAGTAAAGCATTGGGCAGCGTAGAATCACATGGCTATGTAAATGCGGTGGATTTCGCCCCCAGTCTTGTGGTGAGCCCCGGCTGGCAAAAAGTAAACCCCTATGTACGTTTTGGTGTAGTCGTACCATTATGGGGCCGGCTCTATATTGAAACTGATGCCACCCAGATCTCTTCTCCTCCGGGTATACCGGCAGGAACGCAGGTAGCCACGGTGATCAGCCGCAAAGAAGAAATAAAACCAAATGTAACCATTGGTTTCCAGAGCGCACTGGGCGTATCTTTCATGATAGCTTCCCGCTTCGATGTTTTTGTGGAAGCAGAGTACAGAAACGTACCGGTAAAGAGTAAGGAAAAAGAAATTACCCGATATGAAGAAACCAATACCCTGATCAATGCGACTAGCGGCGCTCCGGTACAGGTAATTTCATCACGCACACTGAGCGACCTCAGTACGGCAGAAAAAAACACCGTATATGAGACTACGTTAGATCAGAACTCTAATACACCCATCAATCAACAGGGAACCAAAGTTATTTATAAGGATAACGACAAAGCTTCCAATGATCTGAAATCATATATTAATATAGGTGGACTTGGCCTCAATGTAGGACTGAAATTCCGACTGTAAGCGAGTTTTTGTCTTTCCCAGGATTATACTGATTTTGATGATTTCCCAGATTTTTACTTTTTTGATTTTTGATGATTGAAAAGATTAGAGAAGTTAGCAGCAGTCCGCTTATATCTTCTCTAATCTTTTTTAATCCTGTAAAAACAAAATCTGGGAAATCATCAAAATCAGTATAATCCTGGGAAAGACAAAAAATCGCGTTTTTCCCGTTCCTAATTTAACTACTTTTGTTGCTCATCGGATTAAATTTTATGCCAGTTCAATTGCCTGATATTTCACGTGAAGATTTTACCTGGTTAACACAGACCTACGGAAAAGACACCGGTTACTCGCATATAGATACCAAAGAAAGCGTGGTGCATGAAATATTTAAGGACAAAGTGCTTATTGGTACTTCCTTCCTTAATTATGCCTCCTATGAGCTTTCTTTTGAAGCGCTGGAATTACATATCCGCAAAAGTCGCCTCGATAATTACAAACTGCATGATAAAGCAGTGCTGATTACAGACGAGATGAATGAGGAAGACGGGGAAGAACTGCTGCTTCGCTGGACCGCATTGATCCAGGAACTGAAGTTGCTGGAAAAACTCAACGGCATGACCAATGCCCGTGAACCACTGGAACAACTATACCTGGATATTTTCAAGGAAGATGATGCCGAAACGCATATCAGCCGCTTACCGGAAATTGTATCACCGAATGTTGTAGCCATCTGGGAAGAATTGCACGCCGCCTTATCTGCCACCGGCAACGTAGTGGAATTTGAATGGCAGGAATTTGTTACCACCGGTATTCCCGCACTCAATGAACTGGGACCATTACTGCAGACAGGGATTATCCTGGAAGCCCCCGATCCGGCCACTTATGCAGAAATCATTGCCGGAGAAGATTTTGCCAAAGATGTACTGGATTTTGTAAATGAACAAATACTTCCCTACGACCTGAAAATAGTAGCAATAGGCCCTGGCCTCGATGAATACCAATCCTTCGCCTGCCTGGATATGCAGGATTTCAGACTGGCCAACGCCCTCCTGAAAATGGAAGAACTTTGCCTGGTTTGCTTTTTCTAGTACATTAAAATTTGGTTAAAATACCGGGTACATTCTTGCTTAAGCAGCCAGTAATGAATATCTTAGTGAATTCGTAACTGTATACCACATGAAATTATTAAGACAACTATTTTATGTTCTGATCGCTGTAATGATCCTGCCGCTTGTGCAGGGCGTCGGTGTATCTGTGCAGAAATCTGTTGTCGATAGTATCCAGGAAGCCCATGCCACTGCCTATAAAGTGGCCATGAAGGCGCCCGGTATCAAAACTACCATTAACCGGTTTAAACGCCGGCCCGTTGGTATCAACGATAGCTACGGACACCAGAGAGTTTGTCCGCCGCTGTTAACAGAAAATACCGCGAAATTTATTTATGTAGATAAAGTCCAGCGTGGATTTTATTTTAACCCTTACCTCAGTGTACCCATACCGCTGAGAAGCTGGAGAGGCCCGCCCACCGCCTGATAACCCGTTTTATTATTTTCTTTTATTTCATTCTTTTTTCAGCGACTTATGAACTTACATATGATCGCGAAGAAGAGGTGTTGGTGGTTGCTATGTATTTTTCCCTTCACTTCCTTGTTCGCACAATCTGCAGCGGATAGCTTTTCGCTGCATCGGGCCATTGCGCTCACACTGACCCATTACCCGGCATTAAAGGCCAAACAGGCCCAGGTAAATGCTGGTCAGGCCAACCTTACAGATACAAAACACAATTGGTATCCGGCTATAAAACTGCATGAGCAACTAGACGCCGGCACAGATAACAGCATCTACGGATCTTACTTTACCATGGGGATGATTCCTTCTACCTCCGGTGGGATCCGTGCGGAGAATAACAATGCCCCGATGAGCGGCAACATCGCGATGGCAGCCATGACATGGGAGATTTATAACTTCGGCGCCTACAACAGTGAGCAAAAAGAAGCCGCACAGTCATTGAAAGTGCAGCAATCTGATTTGAATAATACGGCTAACCAGCTAACGGTAGCCGTGATAGAAAATTACCTGGAATTCCTGCGACTGCAGGCATTACAGAAAATTGCGCGTGATAATATACAACGCAATGCGGAAGTATTGAGAGCGGTAACCGCTACCGTTTTACACGGACTTAAACCCGGGGTAGACAGCGCCGTGGCAGCTGCGGAATTATCCAAAGCAAGATTGAACCTGCTGGATATACAAAATAAATACAACCAGGTGCGCATACAGCTCTCCACGTTTACCGGACTCGATACGACGGAGATAAAACCAGATACGGTCAATAACGGCCGCCTGCTTTCTTTACTCGGCGTGCCCGCTCCGGATAGCATTAGCAGTCACCCGATGCTGGAGTACTACAATGCCATTTATCGGCAGCAACGCGCCGCAGAACAAGTCATCCGCAAATCACGCCTGCCTAAAGTAAACCTGATGGCAGCAGGATGGATGCGCGGTTCCAGCGGATCATTCAATGATGTATACGATAAAAATTTGTGGAGTGGCCTGGGATACAGCCGGTATAACTATTTGCTGGGACTGGGCATCACTTACAATCTTACGGACCTGAAACGTACCCACGAAAAAGTAGCGGTGCAACAATACCGCTCGGAAGTGGCGCAACAACAGCTGGAAACAACGCGCACCACGCTAAACGGCTTATTACAACAGGCACAGTCAGATATTCAGACATCGAGAGAGAAGCTACAGGAACTACCATTGCAGCTGGCTGCAGCACAGGCGGCCGCCAGGCAAAAAATGGCGTTGTACAAAGGGGGACTGACCAATATTATTGAAGTCACCACCGCTTTGTTTGTACTGAACCGTGCAGAAACAGACCTGGTGCAAACCCGTGATGCCGCGTGGAAAGCACTGTTTCGCGCTGCCTATGCAGGCAACAGTATTTCACAATTTTTACCTGATCTGAACTAAACGCACTTACTATGTCATTCGTTTCTTCAGCACTGAAAAAGCCGATCGCTGTGGTCGTGATCACCGGCGGTTTGTTGCTCTTTTCATTGCTTTCTATATTTAGTATACCCATCGACATATTTCCGAAACTGAACCTGCCTACTATCTACGTGATAGAGCCATACGGGGGGATGTCGCCCCAACAGATGGAAGGTTTCTTTGCCACCAGGTTGCAGGATCAGTTCCTGTATGTGAATGGCGTAAAAAATATCAGTACTAAAAATATACAGGGTTTAACGTTACTAAAGCTCACCTTTTACGAAAATACGGATATGGCGGAGGCCTCCGCCCAGGTAGCCTTACAGGTGAATCGTGCCATGAAGTTTTTTCCTCCCGGTGCTTTGCCGCCGCAGGTAATGCGTTTTGATGCATCGTCTTTACCGGTGGGAGAACTGGTGTTCAGCAGTCCTACAAAATCATTGAAGGAAATATACGATCTGGCGGCCACCCGTATCAGGCCTATGTTTGCTTCGGTACCGGGACTCTCGGCTCCGCCGCCTTTCGGCGCCAATTCCCGCTCTGTAGTAGTGAATGTAGATCCGCAGAAACTGCGCAGCTTTAATTTAAGCGCCGATGAAGTAGTGGAAGCCATCGCTAAAAACAATGTGATGACGCCTTCCGGCAATATCCGGATCAACAACACCATGTTTGTAACAACGATCAATTCACTCGAAAAACAGGTAGCTGACTTTGGAGATATTCCCATTGTAACTAATGGTAACAACAATGTGTTTGTTCGCGATGTGGCCAGGGTGGCGGATGCTACAGACGTTACGGTGGACTATGCCCTCGTAAATGGCAAGCGCTCTGTGTATATTCCAGTTGTAAAAACAGCCGATGCCTCTACCTGGGAAGTAGTGAAAACACTGAAATCAAAAATACCGGAAATGCAAAGCCTGCTGCCGGATGATGTGAAAGTATCTTACGAATTTGATCAGTCGGTATTTGTGATCAATGCCGTGAAAAGCCTCATTACGGAAGGAGCTTTGGGTGCGCTGCTTACAGGTTTGATGGTATTATTATTCCTGCGCGACCTGCGTAGCTGTCTCGTGGTAGTAGTCACCATTCCGGTAGCCGTGTTATGCGCCGTGATGGGGCTGAAGCTATCCGGGCAAACGATTAATATCATGACGCTGAGCGGACTGGCACTGGCTATTGGTATCCTCGTGGATCAGGCCACGGTAACGATCGAAAATATTCACCAGCACCTGGAAATGGGAAAATCCAAGCGACAGGCCATCTATGATGCCTGCGAGGAAATCGCCTTTCCGTTGGTGCTGATCCTGTTGTGTATCCTTGCGGTATTCGCGCCGTCTTTTATTATGACCGGAGTACCGCGGGCTATGTTCCTGCCGTTGTCGTTGTCTATTGGTTTCGCAATGATTGCTTCTTTCTTTGCGGCTCAAACACTGGTGCCGGTGATTGCCAACTGGTGGCTGAAAGCAGATAAGTACCAGCACGTACATGCTGGACTGGCGCTGGATGCCGCAGAGGTGAAAGAAGTAAATGACCACCTGCACCAGGAGCAGCAACACCCCGAAAAAGCGACGGGCTTCGAACGGTTTAAACTGGGCTTCATGTCTATCCTTGAAAAAGGAATGAACAAATCGCGTATATCCGTTACCGTGTATATTATCGGCTCCCTGCTGCTGGCAGGTGGTTGCTATGTATGGATAGGGAAGGACCTGATGCCCCACGTAAATGCCGGCCAGTTTCAGCTGCGTTTGCGTATGCCGGATGGCACCCGTTTGGAGCGTACCGAAGAAGGGTTGCACCAGGTATTAGGCATTGTAGACAGTACCGTGAACGGACATGTGGCGATCAGCTCTGCCTATGTAGGGTTGATCCCAAGTAGCTATGGTACCAGTAACCTGTATACTTTTAACAGCGGTACCCACGAAGCCGTGTTGCAGGTAAACCTGGAAGAGGATTATAAAGTAGATATTGAAAAATTGAAAGACCAGCTCAGAGAGAATATAAAGGCGAAAATTCCGGAGATGCGCTTGTCTTTTGAGCCGATAGATCTCACAGAAAAAATTATGAGCCAGGGCGCTGCGACGCCTATTGAGGTGCGGGTGGCCGGAAAGGATATGAAACAGATTGCCTCCTACGCAGAACAGCTGGTAAGTCACCTGAAAGAAGTGCCTTTTTTGCGCGATGTACAGATTGCGCAGCCATTACATTTCCCGGTGATCAGTATCCATATAGACCGGTTTAAACTGGCACAGATGGGATTGAATATTTACCAGGTGGCACGTTCGGTAACAGCATCTACTTCTTCCAGCCGTTTTACGGAAAAAAATCAATGGCTGGACGAAAAGGTAGCTTATACTTACCAGGTACAGGTGCAGGTGCCGGAATATAATATGACGGCGATCAACGACCTGAAAGAAATACCGCTGGTAAAAGGGCAGCCCCGCCCGGTTTTGGCGGACGTAGCTACTTTTACCACTACAGAAATGCCGGGAGAATTTGACCGCGTCGGTCCACGTAGGTTCGTGACCGTTAGTGCCAATATTTCCGGTAAAGATCTGGGTGCTGCAACCGCAGCGGTTCAAAATGCGATTAAAGACGCAGGTACACCACCCAAAGGATTGATTACAGAATTAAAAGGCGCTTCCAGCCTGTTGGTAGAAACATTAGGCAGTTTACAGAACGGGCTGATGATAGCCGTGGTGGTGATTTTTTTATTGCTGGCCGCCAACTACCAGTCCTTTAAACTATCGTTGGTAGTGCTAACTACCATACCTGCGGTAATTGCCGGCGCATTGATCGCGCTGTTGCTTACAGGCGCCACGCTCAATCTGCAATCTTATATGGGCATGATTATGTCTACCGGGGTATCGGTGGCCAATGCTATCCTGATTGTCACCAATGCAGAAAAATTAAGGGGAGAGTACCGGGATGCGCGCAAGGCAGCCATCGTTAGTGCTGGCATCCGTTTGCGTCCTATCCTGATGACGAGTCTTGCCATGGTGGCTGGTATGATCCCGATGGCCAGTGGTTTGGGCGAAGCAGGAGATCAAACGGCTCCGCTGGGTCGCGCGGTAATAGGCGGACTGATAGCCTCCACATTGGCAGCCTTACTCATTTTACCACAGGTGTATGCGCTGATGCAGCGTAAAGCAGGTTACGATTCTCCCTCATTAATGCCATCTGAAAAGGATGATTTAAAATAAAATTTAAAAATATGAAACACTATAAATATTATTTATCGGCATGTAGCATCATCATCGGGCTTGCAGCCTGCAATTCTACTGCGATGCCGGAGAAGAAAGCAGCAAGAGCAGATCGTCATTATACGCTGGTACCCGTGGTGCAGCGCCCGCTGGCGGGCAATATCCGCCTGCCGGGTGCACTGGCGGCCTTTCAGAAGGTAAGTATTTATCCCAGGATCAACGGGTTTGTAAAAAGCATCCTGGTAGACCGGGGTACTAAAGTAAAGAAAGGACAGGTGCTGCTGGTGCTGGAAGCGCCGGAAGTAGCGCAGCAATATTATGCGGCGCAGTCGAAATATATCCAGGCATCGGCGATGTTTGCTTCGAGCAAAGACAACTACGAACGCACGCTGGCAGTGAGTGCAGAGCCAGGTACTATTTCCGCGCATGACCTGGAGCTTTCTAAAGCCCGTATGCTGGCCGATAGCGCGCTGATGAACAGTGAACAGGCCAATTTCCGTGCACAGGAAGTCAATCGCAGTTATTTAACGGTAACGGCGCCGTTTGATGGGGTAATCACCGAACGCAATATTCATCCGGGCGCATTGGTAGGTCCGGATACCAAAGTAGATGATAAGCCTATGCTGATGCTGGAACAGGAAGATAAACTAAGGCTGATCCTGCAGATCCCGGAAGTATACAGTGCACAATTATCGCAGCAGTCGGTGGTTACCTTTGATGTAAATGCTATTCCCGGACAGCATTTCGAAGGAACCATTGCCAGACAGGCCGGTACGCTGAATGACAAGTACCGTTCAGAAGCTGTAGAAATAGATGTACAGAACGCGCATCATTTACTCAAAGCAGGGATGTATACCGAAGTGCTGCTGCCATTGAATGGTTCCGCCCAGGCCATGTTGGTACCGTCCAGTGCCATTGTGATGTCTACGGAGCGGAAATATGTAATTGCGGTAAAAGATCATCATACAAAATGGGTTGATATAGAAGAAGGTAACCATCATAACGACTCTACTGAAGTATTTGGGCACCTGCAGGCAGATGACCAGGTAATTGTTAATGCAACCGATGAAATAAAAGATGGTATCCGGATTCCATAGTTCCGGCAGTTTTTTTGATATCCTTCTGGTAAACCATCTATTATGACGATGAAGAAAAGCACCTCCGAAAAGCGCGATCTGAAGATGACAAAGCGTAAGAATGAAGCGGTTGCTCCTGCAAAGGGCGGCGCAAAGAAGGAAACCAATGATGATGGCAATAATGTGCTGGAAGGGTATAATGAAGACGAGTATGATAAGAAAGATATTGCCGATGGCAAGCGCAAAAAGAAAAGTTAAAAAAACGGCCGTCCCGAAGAATCGGGACGGCTTTTCTGCTAACTGTTCCGTCTATATTGATTTTTTTATGTTCCTATTAAAAAAAGAGAACAATAACATCCACCTAGTAATCAATAACGGATTTACCTGTTGTTCAACTAAAAAAAAATTTTTAAGCGGGCATAGCATTCCTGCACGTAATACGCACGTAATTCTCAAATCGGATATGATGGTTTTGGATTTCGTCTGATGATGCTATCGACTTCCACAGCGAGTCAACGCTACGGGGATGATGGCTATGTGCTGTAATTGTTAGTCTCTTTAAATACTTTTCTGGCATTCATCCTCAGTAATAACACGGAATGATTTAAAATTGTTTTGAAAAAAAAACTAAAAATTAAAAAGCTCGCGAAGGCCCAATGCGAGCATCTGAACGCCTATTACGGCTAAAATTAATCCCATCATTTTTGTAATGACCATCATGACATTGGTACCGATTATTTTTACAATACGTTCGCCGGCAATAAAGAGGAGATAGGTGATGTAACAGATAAATGCGTAGATGGCGATTACAATGGCGAGATGGGTAAGATCTTTCGCCGCAGAATAACTCATAGAGGTGGTGATCGCGCCAGGTCCGGCCAGCAAGGGCATCGCCAACGGGGTAATGGCTACGCTGATGCCCTGGTCCGCTTTTACAGGCTGGGCGCCCAGTTTGATACTTTCCGCTTTGTTGTCTTTTTCGCCCCGCACCATCTCATATCCGATCACAAATACCAATATTCCACCAGTCACGCGCAAAGCGGCCAGTGTAATTCCAAAAACATGGAAAATCAGTTTACCGGCAACACTGAATACAAGAATGATACAGAAGGCTATGATGACGGACTTGGTGGCAATGTTGCGCTTCGCTTTCTTGTCCATGTTGGAGGTGAGCTCCATAAAAACAGGAATGGAAGATATCGGATTTACTATTGCCAGTAAGCCCATGAATACCGTTGTAGCAAACGCAATGTAGTTATCAAATAATGCCATCATATCAGCAATATAATAAATTTTATTTACCGGCAAAATTAATGACAGTCGTCTTCTTACGCCCTCATTCGTGGCAGTTGCCAGTTATTCCTCAGCGATATCAGCCGGATCGTGACTATAACGGTAACGGCTATACTCTTTGAAATGTCGCCGGGTATACCGGTATAATGTCCGGCTACCAGGTAGAGGACGCCCCCTGCGATAGAAGCAGCTGCATAGATTTCTCTCGTAAAAAGAATGGGTTGTTCATCGCAGATCACATCCCGTAGCAAGCCGCCGAAAGTACCGGTGATAACACCCAACGCAACACATACAGGCATAGGTAAGTTTGCGGCCACCCCTTTATTGATGCCGGTAATGGTAAACATGCCCAAACCAATCGCATCGAAAGTGTTGAGTAGCCGGTTAAGTTTTTTTACATACGAAAAAAACAACGCAGCAATGATGGCTGCCGCTATAATGGCTGTATTGCTTAATTCATCTGTCATCCAGGCAACCGGCGTAGCCCCGATCAGCAGATCGCGTATGGTTCCCCCACCGATCGCTGTTACAAAAGCCAGCGCCAGTAAGCCTATGACGTCGTATGATTTATTGATAGCTGCTGTTGCGCCCGAAACAGCAAATGCAAAGGTGCCTAGTAATTCTAATACCTGGATAAAGGTGAGCTGCATTCTCCTTGTCTTGATTTAAAATCTAAGATAAGGATACTTTAAATTACCCGGATGAAAATTTGCCTACAACTTAATAGTCATAAGCAGATTCGCCACGTAAGGTGCGCTCAATCTGGTTGCTCAGATCAGGGCTGAAGCCTTCTACTTCTATTTTAGGATGATGGTCCAGGTAAATAAGAAAACGTCCTGTTTCTTTGGTAACAAGATCATAAATGTCTTCCAGTAATGCACAAAGCAGTCTACGCGTGGTTTCAGCGATTTGCGCCAGGGAGCTGTCTTCGAATTGTAAATACTCGCGGTTTTTAT
>NZ_DATCVJ010000619.1:0-4582 GCF_036566945.1 Chitinophaga sp.
GACACCAGCATGGTTATTCCCTGGGATGGCGTTACCCGTCAGTTTCCGGCCTGGAATCAGGACCTGAGCATGGCCCAGGCATTTAAACAATCTGCCGTACCTTATTTCCAGGAAGTAGCCCGTCGTATTGGTCAACCTACCATGCAGCTGTGGCTGGATTCCATCAAATATGGCAATATGAAAATCAGCCGTTTAGATACTTTCTGGCTGGATAATTCCCTGCTGATATCTCCGGATGAGGAATTGGGTTTTGTGAAGAAACTGTACTTTGATCAGTTGCCTTTTGCCAAAACAACCATGAAAACGGTGCGTGATGTGATGCTCATGGAAAAGACTCCTAAATATGAACTGTCCTACAAAACAGGATGGGACTATAACGATGTAAAGAAATTAGGC
Source organism: Chitinophaga sp. (assembly GCF_036566945.1). Taxonomy (GTDB): domain Bacteria; phylum Bacteroidota; class Bacteroidia; order Chitinophagales; family Chitinophagaceae; genus Chitinophaga. The sequence goes on from NZ_DATCVJ010000619.1 coordinate 397, forward strand.
TGGGTAGTAGGCTGGATTGAAGAAAACAGGCATCCCTGCTTCTTTGTGCTGAACATAGAAACGGAAGATCCTACCGTTGATATACCTAAAGTACGTATGGAAATACTGCGCAACATCCTCACGGATGCCGGCTATTTCAAGGGAGAAATGTAATTTTTGTTATCCGGTGATGGGGAGATGGCCGAATAGCCCGGGAGGAGTCATCTCCCCATCACCGGATAAATCTCGCCTCCACATCAAGTCCACATCAAGTCCACATCAAGGGCGAGTCAAAGGCCGCTTTGAAGTTGACTCCTCCCGCATTTAAGGCGCACCCAACCCTGCAAATATGCGCTCCAATAACAAGTGATCGTTAAAAAAACGATAAAACCCCACCTCCACGGCTTGCAATACGTCACAAAAAAATTATTTTTGATATCTTACCTGGTTAACTACCGGTAACGGATATCTTAAAGTCAAATATGTTACGATTTCAGCATAGTGAATATTTATGGGCGTTGGTGCTCCTGTTAGTGTTACAGGTGGCCTTCCTGGGTGTTTCCTGGTGGAAACGCCGTTCTATAAGGCGTATTGGAGACAAGGCACTGGTAGAAAAGCTTTTTACCGGTTATTCCCGCAAACTGTTTGTATTAAAGTTCCTGCTTATTTTCCTGGCCTTCTTTTTTGGGGTGATTGGTCTGGCCAACCTGCAAAAGGGTAGCCGCATGGAAAAGATTACCCGCAAAGGTGTGGATGTAATGATTGCACTGGATGTCAGCAAAAGTATGCTGGCCACCGATGTACAGCCGGATCGTCTTACCCGTGCGCGTCAGCTGATCAGCAAATTGATGGATAAGCTGGATAATGACCGCGTAGGGCTGGTCGTATTTGCCGGCAATGCCTATCTGCAAATGCCACTGACTGTAGATTATTCTGCCGCCAAAATGTATCTCAGTACCGTATCTCCGGATATGATACCTTCGCAAGGTACTGCTATCGGGCAAGCCATACAGGTATCTGACGACGCTTTCAATAAAAAAGAACGTAAACATAAAGCGCTGATCATTATCTCCGATGGGGAAGATCATGACGAAACAGCGATACAACGCACTAAAGCCGCCTTCGACAACGGCGCCGTTACCAATACCATCGGCATTGGTTCCGTAGCCGGCTCCCCTCTGCCTGACCCCGAAACCGGCGGTTATAAAAAAGACAGGGAAGGCAATACCATCATTTCCAAACTGAATGAAAACGAACTCAAATCTATTGCTGCTGCGGGCAAAGGCATTTATCAACACCTGGATAACAATACAGATGATGTGGTGAATACACTGGCCAATAAAATAGACAGCATGGAGCAGAAAGAGTTTGGAGAAAATGTATTTACTGATTACAATAGTTATTTTCAATATTTCCTGGGTATATGCCTGGCATTGCTGCTGATTGAATTTTTTATACCTGAAGTACGTTTCAAACGCACGGCAGAAATACCCGCAGCTTAATACAACGGTACATGAAAGTTATTTTTATAAAATATTGTTTTATTACCACGGTAGCGCTGCTCACCGGCGTTAGCGTGTTTGCTCAAAACGGCACCAATCAGTATATCCGTAAAGGCAACGAGTTGTACAAAAAACAACAGTTTACAGACGCCGAAGCCAATTACAAAAAAGCACTGGAACAAAATGCCCAATCCGCTATAGGCAACTATAACCTGGGAAATTCTTTGTACCAGCAAAAACGCTACGATGATGCCCGTAAACAATATGCCAACACCCTGAAGCTGGGTGATAAAACGGGCATAAAATCTGATGCCGACTATAACATTGGTAATACGTTTATGGAAGATAAAAAGTGGGAAGAAAGTATCAAGTCTTACAAACAAGCCTTGAAAATGAACCCTACTGACGAAGACGCCCGTTATAACCTGGCCTATGCACAGGCCATGCTGAAAAAGCAACAGCAAGGCGGCGGCGGTGACGACAAGAAAGACAACAAGGATAAAAACAAAGACAAGAATAAGAACGATAAGAATAAAGACCAGGATAAAAATAAAGATCAGAACAAAGACCAACAGAATAAGGACAAGGACAAAAATAAAGACGAAAACAAAGACCAGCAGAATAAAGATAAAGATCAGGGTAAAGACAAAGAAGATCAGCAAAAACCGGAACCACAGCCCAGCAAAATGAGCAAGCAGGAAGCAGAACGCTTACTGCAGGCACTCTCACAGGAAGAAAAGAAATTGCAGGATAAAGCGAAGAAAGTGAAAGGACAACCGGTATCGAACGAAAAAGACTGGTAAGCATTTCATCCCCTCTTTATACATCGGCATCCAAAAGTAAGTTCGCTTGCTTTTGGATGTTTTATTTAGCGGTAGAAGGTACCTTCTTATACGCCTTTATGAAATGATTCTGATCGTAGTAACCGTTATCCGGCGCGATGCTGGCGAGTGGCTGTATCGCTGCTGCGCATCCAGCCGGGCATGAAAAAACCGGAATAAGAATACTCCGGCCGTTTTACCTAAACCTACAACTGTTACCTCGACGGTAACAATTTTCTTTCGTGTTTTAAGCAATAGCGCCCCGTTTTACGGAGGCGCTGTATTGCTCATCATCAACGGGAAGTAATTTGCGGTTGTTGTTCTCTTCTTACACTACTGTACACAGGCCGATTAACTGATTCTTCATCACTCGATTCATTTAACCTTTGTCTGATTCCTTCGCCAGTTTGATGCTTCTTTTCGCAAACTACTCCCCTCTTTTAAACACACATTATTTTGCAACTGCCTGTAAGGCGGTTCCTTCTTTTATTTCGTCACTGCCGTTTTGCACCAGCTGATCATCATCTGATAAATCGCCGAACACTTCTACCTGTCCGTTGGATTCGTTACCACATTTTACCGGTATCCATACTGCTTTACTGTTAACAGATTTGATCACAAATACTTTCTCGGAATTAGTGATGATGGCCGATTTAGGCACCACATACACATCTTTCTTTCCGGGCATTGGTATTTGTACTTCTGCATACATACCGGGAAGGAGTCTTGCGTTTTTATTGGCCACATCCATCTCCAGTATTTCTGAGCGGAGCTTCACATCCAGGCTGCCGGCAATACGATTTACCTTGGCGGTGAAAGTATCTCCTGGTAAGGATTTTACCGTGAAACGAACATCACCTGCATGCGCAGCATCATCTGTATATATTTCAGGCACGGCAATGGATAAACGTAGTTTCTGCTGTTCTTCCAGACGGAACAAAGGTTTATCGGAACCCTTTCCTGCCGGCCCTACATAGGTGCCCGGATGCACATTGCGCTGACTGATCACACCGCTGAATGGTGCGCGGATCACCAGATAGCCCAGCATCTGCTGTACTTCATGATAGGAAGAGCGGGATGATAATAATTCTGCACTGTCTGCACTCATTTTCTCAAAGGCCATATCCAGGTCGTTGGGAGAAATGGTACCGGGTACTTTACTCGTTTTCAGTAAACGTTCGTACGTAGCGCGGCTGGCACGAAACATCGCTTCTTTGGTGTGGAGGCGGGATTGCGCTTCCAGCAATTGTGTATTCATTTCGGGGGCATCCAGCGTAGCCAGCACCTGACCGGCAACTACCTGGCTGCCCAGGTCTACATTTACATTTTTCACATAGCTGTTCACCTTTGCATATAAATCGGCAAACTGGAAAGGCTTTATCTCACCGGGTAACCGGAGAGACGCATCCAGCTGGCTTTTATGCAGGTGAATCATTTTCACCTGTACACTCTGGTTTTCTGTAACATTTTCATCATCTGCCCGGGAACTGTGGCAGGAGGCAAAAAACAACCCTATTGGTAACAACGCAGCAGCCGTCATGACCCGATACGACAGGCTGTATTTATTTATATTCATGATATTGGTATGTCGTTTAGTCATTATAGTTATACGCTTAAAAAGACGCTATTAAACACGTTCCGCGCCTGGAACATAATACTGGCTGTTTTCATCTTCCGGATCCAGTGACACCGATTTCACGGTAGATTTCTGTTGTACCCAGGAGAAAATCAGTGGCAAAATAAACAGGGAGGCAAAAGTACTGGCGATCAATCCGCCTATCACGGCACGCCCCAGTGGCGCTGTTTGATCACCTGCTTCACCCAAACCGGAGGCCATTGGAATCATACCAGCTACCATGGCGATACTCGTCATCAGAATAGGAC
>NZ_DATCVJ010000620.1:0-1775 GCF_036566945.1 Chitinophaga sp.
CGATGGGCACATTCTGGATCTTTTCATTACGGCGACGTGCTGTCACCGATACTTCATTGATCTGGCGGTTGTCTATCGTAAGAATGATCTCCAGACTGCTTTGATTTTGCGCTGTCACTTCAATTTCACGGGTAACAAAGCCAATGGAGGTAACTGCCAGGGTAATGGGGAACGGTGCATAGGTACGCAAACTGAATTGACCCTTACCGTCTGCAATAGCATGGTTGGTAGAGCCTTTGAGACTAATAGTGGTGCCAGGCACAGGGGATCCTTTGTCTCCCTTTACAACGCCCGAAATTACTTGCTGGGCAATGGCGGCGTTGAACAGGAGGGTGGGGAAGAATAGTAGTGGTAGTACTTTTTTCATGATAGTTATAATATAGGTTGCTTGATTGATAATATAGGTCGTGTCTTAAAGTCTACTTAGTCTATTAAATTAGTAGACAAATATAACATAGTAAGTTAACTTTTATTTATTTTTTTTAAAGGGGGATGGGGAAGGTAAGAATCGTTACGGGGTAAAGTATTATGAGAAAGGTCTAAGATGTTCTCATACGAAGCTTTTTATAAAACTGTATTGTTTTATATGCTGAAGTGGTGTCCTGATTGTAAACAGGGACGGCAAAAGAGAAAAACGGAGGTGAAGGTACCTGCGTTTTTCTCTTCTGTTTATCAAGGTTTTGACCTCATTTGAATTTTTCCTGTGAAAACGAATCGCTGGTTTTCACGTCGTATTTATCAGTCGCCTGCATACATGAAGTAGTGTACCGGTTTGGTGGTATCATAGTCGAAGTAACTGGCCAGTCGTACTGTATTATTGGCTCCCGGGCCTGTGCGGCCCACCACTTGTTCAATAGGTTCACAGGCACAAGTGTACCTGAATTTCCGGGAATCTATGACAGTAACGGAGGGTTTTCCGCCGGAGAGTCCCACAGCAATTACAAAAGCCTCCGCCTTGTTGGTGTAATTTATCGCCTCTGCTAATGTAATTTCAGTGAAATTTTTATTTTGAGGTAATGATACAGCAATCAAAGCGGCAGAAATGCCTGGAAGTTTTGGAATATCGGGATTTTTGCAGATCGTTTTGTTAAATATAGTACTTACATAATCGGCGCCATCGGCTAGTACAGGCCAGGGTGTATTATCCATCGCGAATTGAAATTCCTGCAAAGTATAAGGCGCTGCTCGTGGAAGTTTGGGCTTACCAAGTGCCATAGCTCTAAATGCATCTGCAGCCAGGTTCATGATTGAATCAGTTCTATGGTGCATCGCCTTTTGCTCCTCACTGGGGAAATCACCCAGGCAATTGGTCAGTAAAGTAGCGTTTCCATCGGCATCTCTGGGTAATCCTGACAGATCAATCAAATCATTGGGATAATTGTAGGAGGTTTGCCCAATGGTTACGCTGTGATGTTGACTGCTGATGGCAACTTTAGTGCAACCCACCTGATTGCCTGTGGTAATACCCGGACTGGTGGCATAACTTTTACCAGAAAGAGACTGTACTCCTGATTGTTCATTTTTTTGACAGGAAACAATAAGGGCTGAAAAACTAAATACAATAAGGGTTTTTTTCATGATTGAAAGGTATTGGTTAACTACTTTGTGTTTGAAGGTTATCGTTGTTTTTTGCTATGCACATTTTTCATGAATGGTTCGGGTTTAAGTATGATCATCCAGGCATGTAAAATGACAATATCAATTCAATAATTAATGGGATCTGCAGGTGGTTCCATTGGGTTACAATGCTAAAGATAAAATCTGTAAAAGAAAAA
>NZ_DATCVJ010000621.1:0-1502 GCF_036566945.1 Chitinophaga sp.
GAACGCTGAAAAAACAACTGACTTCCGGCAACTGGACCGTAAAAGAGGTGCTGGAGATAGATGATAAAAACCAGCTGGTTTACTTCACTGCCCGCAAAGAAGCTTCTACCCGCTTTGACTTGTACAAAGTGAGTATGAAATCCGGTGCCATTACCCGTTTAACCAAAGGCGACTACACCAATGCTATCAAAATAGCTCCCGGTGGTAAATATTTCATTACCACCTATTCCAACCTGCAAACGCCTCAAAAAATGGCGCTACTGGATAACAATGGAAAGGTAGTGCGTGAGCTGGGAGACAGCAAGGGCGAGAAATTTGAGGTCTACAACCTGGCTAAAACGGAGTTAAAAACCTATAAAACCCGTGATGGGCTTACTTTACCTTTTACCATTACTATGCCTGTGCATATGGAAGCAGGCAAAAAGTATCCTGTGCTGATCAGCATTTATGGCGGTCCTAATGCCGGTACCGTATACGATGCCTGGAAATATACCAACACCCAGCAGTGGTGGGCACAGGAAGGCGTTATACAGGTGGCTATCGACAACCGCAGCAGTGGTCAACTGGGCAAAATGGGGATGAACTACATTCATCGTCAAATGGGTAAATATGAAATTGAGGATTACATGGATGCGGCTACCTGGCTTCGGGCACAACCCTGGGCTGATACCAACAAAATATGTATGACTGGTGGCAGCTTCGGCGGATATATGACCTGCATGGCCCTTACTTATGGTGCCGATGTATTTACGCATGGTATGGCTAACTACGCTGTAACTGACTGGCAATTATACGATAGCCACTATACAGAACGCTATATGGACACCCCGGCAGAAAACCCGGATGGCTATAAAGCTACGTCTGTACTAACCTATGCAGATAAATACAAAGGGCTGATCCGTATTGTACATGGCACCATGGACGATAACGTACACATGCAGAACTGTATTCAGCTGATAGATAAACTGGAAAATCTTAACAAGCATTTTGAATTTATGCTGTATCCTGGCGAACGTCATGGCTGGGGTGGTTTAAAGAGTGTGCATTCTTCCGGCGAATCTTACCGCTTCATTTACAATCATCTTCTGGATAAAGCTTATCCAACGCAATTCCAGCAATAATTTGCCGGTATAGGTAATTGGGCTACGGCCTGGTATACAGCATCACGCAGTATGCCAGGCCGTAATTCGTTGATACCAATTGTACTCGGAAAACGGTGAATAGAGGAAAATTGCCTGTCAGCGATTTGCTAATGCAGGATCATTTTATGTAAACGGTAAAAGTTAAAAGGAGAAAAAGATAGGAAGTGAGAGTTGTAGAAAAAGAAACAGGGCTGCAAGACTACAGCCCCGAAAAATTTTAACCATATCTTTATTGAAAAACCTATACCAAAGGTGGCCGATTTTTATGATACTGCAGTGGCCATTCTAGTGAACGATGTATTTTATCCAGTAAACGTATGAAAAGAGAAGGTGAACGTATGGAGTCTAAAAACGCTTCAT
>NZ_DATCVJ010000622.1:0-11324 GCF_036566945.1 Chitinophaga sp.
GATGATTTACAAGATTTTATTTGATGATTTTGTAAGATTAAAAAGATTAGCCAAGATGGTATTTCGTCGTCATCTTCAAAAATCTTAAATAATCAAAAAAGTAAAAATCTTGTAAATCATCATAATCAGTATAATCCTGAACAAAGACAAAGACAAAGACAAAATCCGCCAAATACGGACATTTATCCTTAACTTTGCACGTTTTTTATCCAATTTTTTTATTTTTTATGTTGATCGCATTACAGGACATTACGTTTGAGTTTGGATCCAGGGTGATACTGGAAGATTCCTCCTGGCATATAGAACCGGGCGACCGTGTTGGTCTTATCGGGTTAAATGGTACCGGCAAGTCTACCCTGTTACGCATTATCAATGGGGAATATTCCATTTCTAAAGGAAGTATTAATAAAAGTAAAAATCTGACGATTGGTTTCTTTAACCAGGACCTGCTCAGCTTTGAAACCGATGAATCTATTCTGACGGTGGGCATGATGGCCTTTGGTAAGGCGCTGGAACTCGAAAAAGATATCGAGCGTATTACCAAAGAGTTGGAAGATAGCCAGACAGAAGAATTGTTGCATGAATTCAGTGATGCATTGCATGAATTTGAAGCGTTGGATGGCTACAATATGAAGCACAAAACCGCGCAGGTACTGGAAGGCTTAGGTTTTACCACTGCCGACCTTGACCGCCCTTACAACCAGTTTTCCGGTGGATGGCGTATGCGTGTACTCCTGGCCCGCTTAATCCTGCAGCAACCCGATGTACTCATGCTCGATGAGCCTACGAACCACCTGGATCTTCCCTCCATCGAATGGCTGGAAAGATACCTGATTGGTTATAACGGTGCCGTGATTATTGTATCGCATGATAGGTTCTTCCTGGATCGTATGGTAAATAGAATCGTGGAAGTATACCAGCAGCAACTGCACCACTATGCCGGCTCTTATGCCGACTATGAAGTGGAAAAAGAACTCCGCCGCGAAATGCAGCAGCGTGCTTACGAAAACCAACAGGACTATATCCGCCAGCAGGAACGCTTTATTGAACGCTTTAAAGCGAAAGCCTCTAAAGCCGCACAGGCACAGAGTATCGCCAAAAGGCTAGATAAACTGGAGCGTGTGGAACAAACGGATAATGGTCCGTCTAAAATCAAAATTAACTTTACGGTAGATAAAACACCTGGGAAGATTTTATGTACCCTGAATAATATCAGCAAAAGCTACGGGAACATAGAAATCCTGAAAAACACCAGCGCGGAAATCAACCGTGGTGATAAAATAGCCCTCATTGGCGCCAACGGTAAGGGTAAGTCTACCCTGCTCCGGATCATTTTCGGGATGGAACCTATGGAAGGCGAAAGAGTGCCCGGCCACAACGTAGTGACCAGTTTCTATGCACAGCATCAGCTGGAATCCTTGGATATGGGTAGTGAAATACTGGATGAACTGAAAAACTTTGGCAGCGGCCGTACAGAGCTGGAATTACGCCAGTTATTAGGTTGCTTCCTCTTTACCGGTGATGATGTATTTAAAAAGATCAAGATCCTGTCCGGAGGTGAAAAAGCACGTGTGGCACTGGCAAAAACCATTATCAGTCAGGCTAACTTCCTGATGCTGGATGAGCCTACGAACCACCTGGACATGAACTCTGTGCAGATGCTGATTGATGCCCTTAACAAGTACGATGGCAGCCTGGTGCTGGTATCGCATGACCGCTACTTTGTAAGCCAGACCGCGAATAAGATCTGGGAAATTGTAGATGGTGAGATCAAGGAATTCAAAGGCACCTACAATGAGTACGAAGAGTGGAAAAAGAGAATGGCCGCTCAGCAACAGGCGCCGGCAAAGACTAACGCCAACGCAGAAACGAAGAAAGATACCCGTCAGCAAAATGCCGCCGCGACTGTAGATGCCGGCAAAGGCGCTATCAACAAAGAAGTACAACGCGAATTACAAAAACAACAAAAACAGTTTTCCCAGGTAGAAGGTCAGGTAGCGAGTTTGAAAGAACGCAAAGCTAGTCTGGAAGCCAGTTTGGGAACACCTGATATTTACAACGACAAAACAAAATTTGCCCAGGTAGAAAATGAATACCAGGATGTACAGAAATACCTGGACCGGGCAAATCAGCAATATGAACAATTGTTTGAGAAAATAATGCAGCTGGAAGCGAATCTGACCAGCTAAGGAAAGAATTACGAATTACGAATTACGAATTACGGATGTAAGCGGAGAGCATAGCGGATACACTCTCCTTTACTATCTCCGCTTACATCCGTAATTCGTAATTCGTAATTCGTAATTCTAAATTCCCCTTGTATGCAGAAAATACTGGTAGTTGAAGACGAAGTCAAAGTGGCCAATGCCGTGAAGAAAGGGCTGGAAGAAAATGGTTTTGACGTAGATGTAGCCTACGACGGCCGCATTGGTAAAGGATTAGCCACCAGCAACAACTACGACCTGGTGATCCTGGATTTGAACCTTCCCCATCACAATGGCTATGAACTGTGTGAGGTCATCCGCCATAAAAACAACCGGGTTCCGGTGATCATGCTCACTGCCCTTGGGGGTATGGAAGATAAAATGCAGGCGTTTGAACTGGGCGCCGATGACTACCTGATAAAACCTTTCGACTTCCGCGAACTACTGGCGCGTATCCGGGTATTCCTGAAAAGGGCCGGCTCTGAAGCCACCCATGGCACCCAGTATAAAATCAGTATCGCCGACCTGGAAATAGACCGCGAAAAGAAAGATGTGACCCGGGGCGGCAAAAAAATTGCCCTCACCGCCAAAGAATACCAATTGCTGGAATTCCTGGCCATGCACAAGGGCAAAGTTATCTCCAAGCTTACCATCGCCGAAAAAGTATGGGACATCGATTTTGATACCGGTACTAACGTGATTGAGGTATATATGAATTTCCTCCGCAAAAAAATAGATAAGGATTTTGAACAGAAACTATTGCATACCAAAACAGGTATGGGATACTATCTTTCCGAAGAATAAAGCTACTCCCCTTTTCTGATTGAAGATCAAGTACAAAATAGCGCTCTATTATACCATCTCGGCTACGCTGATGCTGATTGCATTTGCCGTACTGGCCTATTATTTTTCCGCTAAATCACGTAAGCAGGAATACCTGGAAAGACTGGAATACCGGGCCCGTTCCATTGCCAACGTGATTATTGAAGATGATAATGTAAAGATAGACCTGCTGCGTAAACTGGATCGTACCACCTTCCAGGATCTTTATAAGGAAACCATCCTCGTATACAACCCCAATTACGACCTGCTGTATAGCAATCTGAAAGATACCACCATCCGCACGCATCCCAGTTTGCTCAATTACATCACGGAAAATAAGCTGTACAGCTACGATAAAGGCAGTGGCGAAGTAGTGGGCGTATATTATACAGAAGGAACGGTGTCTGTGATAGTGATCGTATCCTCTTTTGATAAATATGGCTTCCAGAACCTGCAAAATCTTAGTCAGATCCTATTGCTGGAGCTGATCATGGCCGTTATTGTGCTGGTAGGCGTAGGGTACTTCTTTGCCCGGAAAATGGTACAGCCTATTGACCAGTTGGTACAACAGGTAGATAGTATCAATGCCAATAATATGCAGGATACACAGGTAGCCATAAAAGGGAAAGATGAAATAGCCAAGCTGGGCGCCAACTTCAATACCATGCTGCAACGGCTTGGAGAGTCTTTCGATCTGCAAAAAAGCTTTGTAAGCAACGCTTCTCATGAGCTACGTACCCCACTGGCGGCTATTATCAGCCAGTTACAGGTAGCCTTGTCGAAAGACAGGTCCCGGGAAGAATATCTCGCCTTGCTCACTTCTGTATTGGAAGATGCCGAAAATCTTTCGGACCTTTCCAATGGCTTATTGCAGCTGGCCCAGTCAGAAATGCGGCAGCAGGAGTTTGTATTGAGTAATGTACGTATTGATGAATTACTGATGGAGATGACCACCCTCATCCGGCTCAAGCAAAAAACGGCCAGCAAAGTAGAAATTCATTTTGTGAAGGTGCCGGACAATGATTTGTTGGTGACCTGCTACGGAAATGAGAATCTTTTGAAAGTGCTTTTCCTGAATCTGATTGATAATGCCTGTAAATTTTCCGAGAACAACACCGCATTAGTGTCTATTGATTTCTTTACGCAGTACATTATGGTGCAGATAAAAGATACCGGTATCGGCATTCCTCCGGAAGAAATCAATAAAATATTTGAGCCATTTTATCGCGGACACAATGCCCTTCAAATCCGCGGTCATGGCCTTGGATTGTCTATCTGTAAAAAGATAGTGCAAATTCATAATGGACATATTACCGTTACTTCTGTACCGCTGGAAGGCACTACTTTCACAGTGATACTCCCGCATTTATAATTCTTTAAGCCTTTTTTAATCATCCTTAAAGGCCCCTTTAATTCTGCTTTGTGAGCTTTGTGTCATGAAATTTGGCATTATGCGAACTATCAGGATGCTGTTAATATCAGCAAGTGTTTCCTGCCTGGGCTTTATTCAATCTTCGCAGGCACAAACGTCTCCGCAGACGGTTACCTTACAATCTGTAGAGGACTCCTTCCTTGTTAAAAATTACACATTGCTGGCGCAACGTTATCAGATAGATGCCTCCAAAGCACTGGTACGACAGGCGAAAATGTGGAGTAATCCTTCGTTCAGCAGTGTACTTGGTTTTGGCAGCACCAATAATTTCAAACCATTTGATGTAGGCCCTGGTGGCGAAACGCAGTACAACCTGGACCAGTTGATTCAACTGGCAGGTAAAAGAAACAAGAGCATACAACTAGCTGCCGCCGCGACCAAGATGAGTGAGGCCAACTTTGATGAATTGCTACGCACACTCCGTTTACAGTTACGCGAAAATTTCTACAACATCTACTATCAGCAACAATCCGAAATGGTATTGAAGGAGCAACTGGATAATCTGCAAAAAATTGTAGATGCCTATGTTACTGCCGACAAAAAAGGTGCGGTAGCACATGCCGACCTGGTGAGGTTACAAGCCTTGCAGGTAGGCATAGAGAATGATTTTGCCGATCTGAAACAACAGGAATTAGAATCTCAGAAAAACCTACAACAGTTGTTACATACCAGGGATTTTTATGAGGCCAGGCTGCAACCTGCAGATCTGGCTTCATACAACCTGGATAAAATACAGCTCCCTCAACTGCTCGACAGTGTGGCGATCAACAGGCCGGATGTAAGGATGGCAGACATTCAATACCAGACCGCTCAGCTCAACTATCGTTTGCAGAAATCACTGGCTGTTCCGGATCTGCATGTAGGTGCTACGTACGATAAACAAGGCAGCTATGTGAACAATTTCGTTGGTTTAACATTAGGTATCGATCTTCCGGTGTGGAACCGCAACCAGGGCAATATAAGGGCAGCTCAATTACAAATCGGTACAGAGCAACAACAACTGCTCCAACAACAATCCATCGCACAAACGGAAGTGCTCAATGCTTATCAGCGCATCATCGCGCTGGAAAAGCGTTACAAAGGATTTGACCTGCATCAGTTCCAGGGAGAATTTGATACCCTCATCGATGAAGTGTCCAAAAACTTCAGCAAAGGCAATATCTCCCTGCTTCAGTTTATTGATTATTTCAACAGCTACAGCGACAACGCTAAAAATATTAACAAGTTTTTATCCAACCGGGTAAATGCTTACGAAGAACTCAACTATGCAACAGGACAAGAACTATTTAAAAACTAAGCATATGAAACAGCCTATTCTTATTATTGGCTTTTCGCTGCTGGCCACCATTTTATGGAGTGGCTGCAAACACAGCCAGGCAGAAGATTCAGAGAAAACCACTTTTGTGCTCAGTGATACGATGCTGAAAAATATACGCATCGATACGGCCCATATGCAACCGGTATTGAATGAGCTTCGCCTTTCCGGTAAAGTAACGCCAAACGGTGGAAAGGTATTGAAAGTATATCCGCTGGTGAGTGGTTATGTAGAAGATATTAAAGTACAGCTGGGTGATTATGTAAAAAAAGGCCAGGTACTGGCAGTCATACATAGCGCCGAAATTGCTGACTACGAAAAGCAACTGGCGCAGGCAACGTCTGATCAGAACGTGGCGGATAAGAACCTGAAAGTGGCGCAGGACCTGTACGACAGCCGATTGAGTACAGAAAAAGATGTGGTAAATGCCAAAGGTGAAGTACAGAAATCACAGGCAGAAATTACCCGTCTGAATGACCTGTTTAAAATATACCGCAAAGGTAAAGGTGCCACCTATCTGGTAACGGCACCTATCTCCGGTTATATCATTGAAAAAAACATTAACAACAATATGGAGATCCGTTCGGATAACAGCGCCAATATTTTCACCATCTCCGAACTGGATGATGTGTGGGTGATGGCCAATGTTTTTGAAACGGATATTGCCCGCATGAAAGAAGGATATCAGGCAGATGTAGTGACCGTGAGTTACCCTGATGAGCCCTTCCATGGCAAAATTGATAAGATCTATAACTTCCTGGACCCCGCTACCAAAACCATGCAGGTAAGGATCAGCATTGATAATAAAAATATGCTGCTGAAGCCTGAAATGTTTGCTACGGTATACATTAAATACCAGGATAACGATCAGAAAATAGCGGTGCCTTCTGCTGCTGTGATCTTTGATAACAGCAAAAATTATGTGCTGGTATTTAAAGATAAATTCAACATTACCGTGCGTCAGGTAGAAGTGGCGAAGACCTCCGGAGATATTACCTATCTCTCCTCCGGCGTCAATGCGGATGAGAAAGTCATCTCTAAAAATCAATTGTTGATTTACGATGCACTTAAAGACTAATCCGACAATGACGCGGTTATTTTCCATAGGTATACTGGCATTAAGCAGTACCCGCTTGCTGGCGCAGGATAAGAAGACGGATAGCATTATCCCCTACTCTTTCCATTTCCAGCAAACGTTGGTAACGCAATGGCATCCGGACTTCTCCGCGAAGTATTCGGGTACCAACAGCTTTCTTACCCATGAAAAAAGCGCCACCTCTATTACCAGCACCGTCTATGCAGGTATTCGTCCGCTGAAAAATCTGGAACTATATATAAACCCGGAACTCGCTGGTGGTCAGGGTCTCAGCCATGCCACCGGCATTGCGGGTTTTCCTAATGGAGAAACTTTCCGGGTAGGTAATCCTACCCCTACCATTTATCTGGCCCGTGCTTATGCTCAGTATACAATCCCATTAACAGCCCATACTGAAACAGATGATGATGATCTGAATAACGTGGCGGGACAGACACCTACGCATTACCTGCGCTTCATTGGTGGTAAATACTGTCTGGCTGATTTTTTCGACCAGAATGTGTATAGCCATGATCCCCGCACCCAGTTTCTGAACTGGTCGCTGATGAGTAATGCTGCCTGGGATTATCCGGCCGATGTACGTGGTTATACCATAGCACTGACCATACAATACCGGAAAGACAACTGGCAGATACAGGCAGCGACATCGCTGGAACCCACTACTGCTAATGGTCCCACCCTCAATTATCATTACGGCCAATCCAATGGTGAAGTGGTGGAAGTAACGCACACGCATACACTGAACCACTATGCAGGGAATGTGCGGGTGATGGTTTTCATTAACCAGGCGCCTATGGGCAATTATAACGAGGCGGTGAAAGTAGCCGTAGATACGCCCAACATTAGTGCAGTTGGAAGAGACGGTCATACCAAATATGGTTTCGGTATTAATATAGACCAGGAGATTACCAACAACGGCGGCGCTTTTCTGAAAGCATCCTGGAACGATGGTCATAATGAAACCTGGGCCTATACAGAAATAGATCAGACCATCAGTATGGGATGGTTGCAGAACGGTCAATGCTGGCACCGCGCACAAGACAATGCTGGCGTGGCACTGGTGGTAAATGGTATCTCCAAAGATCACCGCAACTACCTTGCTGCAGGCGGTACCGGCTTTATGGTAGGCGATGGTCAGCTGAACTATGCACCCGAAATGATTGCTGAAGTATTCTATCAATGTAACATTACCAGGCTACATATTGCCTTAAGCCCAGATTACCAGTTTGTGCTGCATCCTGCTTACAACAGTGACCGCGGACCGGTTAATATCCTGGGAATAAGGACCAGAGTGGCATTCTAAAGAAACAGGAGTTATGAATAAATTCATTAGAAATATTGTCGCTTTTTCGCTGAGGAACAAATTATTTGTATTCATCAGTGTGGCTACGCTGATTGCAGCAGGTGTATTTTCCTTTTTGCATACACCTATTGAAGCATTCCCGGATGTGACCAATACGCAGATCGTTATTGTGACCAAATGGAACGGACGTAGTGCGCAGGAGGTAGAACGTTTTGTGACGCTGCCCATAGAGGTAGCGATGAACGCCGTACAAAAGAAAACCAGTGTACGCTCTGTTACCATGTTCGGTTTGTCTGTCGTGAAAATAATGTTTGACGACGATGTGGAAGACTTCTTTGCACGACAGCAGGTGAACAACATGCTGGGAGGCCTGGGGCTTCCCGATGGCGCCGAGCCCGAAGTACAGCCACCTTACGGCCCTACCGGCGAAATTTTCCGTTACTACCTGAAAAGCAGTAAGCGGGATTCCCGCGACCTGCTGACCTGGCAGAACTGGGTGATAGACCGGCAAATTCGCAGTGTGCCCGGCGTAGCCGATGTAGTAGCCTTTGGTGGACAGGAGAAGATCTATGAGATCTCTGCCGACCCGGTAAGACTCGCCAAATACGATATTACGCCACTGGAATTATACCAGGCCGTTACCAAAAGTAATGTGAATGTAGGTGGTGACGTCATTGAAAAAAACGGACAGGCATATGTAGTCCGTGGTATTGGTTTACTCAACGCCATACCAGATATCAATAACATCATCGTACAAAATATCAATGGTGTTCCCCTGCTGGTAAAAGACCTTGCCAACGTACACGAAGCCTCCGCCCCACGTGTGGGACAGGTAGGTATTGATAAAAATGATGACCTGGTAGAAGGTATTGTGGTGATGCGTAAAGGCGAAAATCCCACAGAAGTACTGATCAAACTGAAAGAAAAGCTGAAGGAGCTGAATGAAACCATTCTGCCGGATGATATTAAAATGGAGACTTTCTACGATCGGGATAACCTGATGGAGTTCTGTACCCACACGGTGATGCACAACCTCGCGGAAGGGATCATCTTTGTTACCGTGATCGTATTCCTGTTCATGGCCGACTGGCGTACCACCGTGATAGTATCTATCATTATCCCGCTGGCATTGTTATTTGCCTTCATGTGTTTACGATTAAAAGGCATGAGTGCCAACCTGCTGTCGATGGGGGCGATTGACTTCGGTATCATCATAGACGGTGCCGTGGTAATGGTAGAGGGCATTTTCGTAATGCTCGACCACAGGGCGGAGAAGTATGGGATGGCGCGCTTTAATAAGATGGCCAAACTAGGATGGATCAAGCAAACCGGCGGAGAACTGGCAAAGGCCATCTTCTTCTCCAAACTCATTATTATCATCTCCCTTATTCCTATTTTTTCCTTCCAGAAGGTAGAAGGTAAAATGTTCTCTCCACTCGCGTGGACACTGGGTTTTGCATTATTGGGTGCATTGCTGTTCACCTTAACACTGGTGCCGGTATTGTGTTCTATTTTACTTAACAAAAATGTGAAAGAGAAACATAATGTACTGGTGATATTCTTTGACCGCATCGTCATGAAAGGTTTTGGCTGGACTTACCGGAACAAGCGTTTAAGCATTACGCTGGCCCTGACTTTTATGGTGCTGACGTTTATCTCCGCTAAATTCCTCGGAACAGAATTTCTGCCGCAACTGAATGAAGGTTCTCTCTGGGTGACTACAGAGTTGCCGATGAGTATGTCGATGACAGAAAGTACTAAAATGGCCCATTCCATCCGCGAGGACCTTGGCGGGTTCCCTGAAGTAAAAAGAGTGCTGTCGCAGGTAGGCCGATCCAACGACGGTACAGATCCTAACGGATTCTATTTTGTGCAGTACCAGGTAGATCTGGCGCCAAAAGAAGAGTGGAAACGTAAAATTTCGCAGGACGAACTCATTTCAGAAATGGAGCAACGCCTGAAAAAATATCCGGGTATTATCCTGAACTTCTCCCAGCCTATCAGTGACAACGTATCTGAAGCAGTAGCAGGTTTCAAGGCGGCCAATGGGGTGAAGATTTTTGGCGACGACCTTGTGAAGCTGGAAGCCTTATCCCAACAGGTAGTAGCACAGCTGAAAACTGTTGATGGGATTAAAGATCTGGGGGTGATCCGCAATATTGGTCAGCCGGAAATGAGCATCAACCTGGATGATAATAAGATGGCGCAATACGGCGTGGCTACCGGCGATGCACAGGCGGTGATTGAAATGGCGATTGGCGGTAAAACCGCTACACAGCTGTATGAAGGCGAGAAAAAATTTGATATCCGGATCCGTTACGATGAGAACTATCGTAAAACGGAAGACGACCTTGCCAATCTGATGGTACCTACCATCAACAACAATAAAGTACCGCTGAAAGAGATTGCAGAGATCAAAACCATTACTGGTCCGGCTTTCATTTACCGCGATAGTAACAAGCGTTTTATTGGGGTGAAATTCTCTGTACGTGACCGCGACCTTGGTAGTACCATTGCGGAAGCGCAGGCCCGGATCAACAAGGCCGTGAAACTGCCAAAAGGCTACAGCATAGGCTGGACAGGAGAATTTGAAAACCAGGTACGCGCCACCCAACGTTTGGGACAGGTGGTACCACTTAGTATCATCGCCATTTTCATGGTATTATTTATTATGCTGGGTAGCGTAAAAGACGCCGGCCTCGTATTAATGAATGTGCCTTTTGCCCTGATAGGTGGTATCCTGGCGTTACACGTTACCAATATGAATTTCGGTATCTCTGCCGGGGTGGGCTTTATTGCACTCTTTGGTATTTGTATACAGAATGGGGTGATCCTCATCTCCGTATTCCATAAAAACCTGGAGGAGCGAATGTCGTTGAATGAATCGATCAAACTGGGGGTACAAAGCCGTATCCGGCCGGTAGTGATGACTGCCCTGATGGCTGCCATTGGTTTGATACCGGCGGCGATATCACATGGTATTGGTTCTGAAACACAAAAACCGTTGGCCATCGTAGTCATTGGTGGATTGATTACCGCAACAGTACTGACGTTGCTGGTATTCCCTATCATTTTCTACGGCGCTTATAAAAACAAAAAAGATATACTGTGAGATAGCTGTTAGCTTTTAGCTGTTAGCTTTTAGCTTTTAG
>NZ_DATCVJ010000623.1:0-3878 GCF_036566945.1 Chitinophaga sp.
AATAGCTTTTTGCTTTATGCCTTCAGCTTTATGCTTTATTACAATCCACTCAGGCAGATGCCTATTGAATAAGGTCTGATATCCAGATTTCCGCTGCTATTGTCTTTTAACAATGGATTCAGGGAATAAGCACCAAACAATGCGAAGTTACCATACCCTACACGGGCAGTCGCTGCAAAGCGCCATGGGTTAAAGAATCCGCGGTTGGCGTCCTTGTCAATATTCTTGCTGCCATTGGCACCAGTGTATTTTTCTTTCGTATGTGCATCCACCAGAGCGCCTACTTTCACACCAATAGCGGCCTTGAAACCTTTATTGGCATTATCCGGCACACTACGATACCGTAATTCAATCGGAATTTCCAGGTAGGTAGTGGCTACTTTATTCTTTTTGTTGGTAGTAGTAGGGAAGGAAACCTGGTTTTTCACCTTTTCACCCTGTATATCCAGGTAGTGATCTTTCAGATAAATACCGCTGGTACTCACGCCTAAACCAGCTGCCATGCTCAATTTGGACTTCTTAAACGGAAAGTCGTACATCAATGCAACATTAAAACCTCTGTTCAGGCCGGACTTAATACTATCTGGTGCGCCCGCCCAGCCATCGTAAGATAACTGTATCATCAAAAAATCGTTGGAATGGGTAACCTTATTAACCGCTTTATTCATCGGTGAGCCACCATCCTGCGCGAAAACTCCAATAGAAACAGCTATCAGACCAAGGGTAAAAATTATTTTCTTCATATAATATACATACTTAGGAAAAAGAATATTAGGCAAATATAATGGAATGATTGTAACACAATTGGTTAAAATATTGCAAAAACATGTTCCGTATTATACATCCCCGGTGCGAAAGTTACAGAAAAAGTGATATTGCCCCCCTATAATCTTTTCCTGATCCCCATATTCATACTGAACAAGATGAACAACAATATTGCCGCAAAAATTCCTAATTTGAATAAATAATCCATCACTAAGGTCATAACCCCTGCCAATGCTTTTAATGAGTCGTTGAAAAACTACGCATGAAAAAAATTGTAAATACGGTTTTAGTACTTGTTTTGGTGGTCTTCATGGCACTCACAGGATTTGTATATTATGCCTGGATGGTACAAAAAAGAAGTAAAAGCGCCGCAGAACTAATGGTGCAAACCAACCTGCAGATCGATCAAGTCAGAACCGTTTCCCTGCTGGACAATAACTACACCAATTACATCCGGGATATGCTGCTGATGGATCAAACCACCATGCCGGCTGCAGGCTATCTCTTGCCAGATAGCATCAAAACCATGCTGGCAAACATTCTGGTTAGCCAGGAAGGAGATACCGCCTGCCAGAGAATAGTGGCTGCTTTGCAAACCACCCTCGATGAAAAAATAGCCTATAACCAACAAGTACTTTCCCTGGCAGCTTCCCAGCCCGCCGTCGCCAAACAACTCATTACAGCGGAAAAAGGAACCCTATTAAGGAGTAATATACGGGAACAGGTAAACGAATATATCCGCATCAACCGGCGTAAACTCGTTGCCCGCGTAGACAAAGACAATCAATATACCCGGTATTCCTTCTGGACCACCATCATCATCAGCCTCTTTACCCTCATTCTTTTATTAGGCGAATCCCGCTACATCTACCGGCTATTCCTGAAATTAAAAATCAGGACAAACCGCCTCTATAAAAGAGAACAGTCGTTTATGCAGCTCGCTGAAGAAACCGAACTTATCCTGTTCAAATCTCAGATAGACGGCATCTTTACCTCCGTCAGCAAACGCGCCGCCGAAATGACCGGCTACTCCGCCGCAGAACTGATAGGCAAACACTATTCCCTGTTCCTCGATGCAGATACCCACCGCAGACTGGAAGAATTCTATATGAACCAGGTGAAAACCGGCGATGACTATACCTTCCAGGAATTTGAAATCATCACCAAATCAGGCACCAAAAAATGGGTAGAACAAATGGTATCCCTCATCTATGGCGACGATGGCCGGGTGAAAGAATTTCAATGCGTAGTGCGGGATATTGACAAAGAAAAAAGAAACGACGACAGGCCCAGGTACCTCCAACAACGCCTCGACGCTATTTTAGACTACATGCCCTCCATGATGTTTATAAAAGACATGCCGGGCAAATACCTGCTGGTCAATAACCGCTTTACTGAAATCATGGGCGTCGACAAAAAAGATATCATCGGCAAAACAGATGCAGAACTATCCTACGATTGGGTAGCCCGCTACGCCCAGCTGGACAAGGAAGTACTGGCCACAAAGGCCAGGGTCAAAGTAGAAGATACCATCACCGTAAACGGTACAGAATATCATTTTCTCATCACAAAATTCCCACTACGCAATACAGAAGGAGAAATGATCGGTATCTGCGGCATAGGGCAGGACTTTACAGAAAAAGCTAATTACATTAAAGCAGTTGAAAATGCCAACACATTGGCACAGGAAGCCATTAATGCACAGGAAATGTTCCTCGCCAACATGAGTCACGAAATTCGTACGCCCATGAACGGTATCATCGGTATGACCAACCTGCTCATGCAACAACAGCAACTCACACCCTCTCAACTGGAATATACCGGCGCCATTAAAACCTCCGCCAATCGCCTGCTGGTTATCATCAATGAAATACTCGACTTTTCCAAAATAAAAGCCGGCAAACTACACCTGCAGCACGAACCGTTTGATGTGTATGAAGTCATCGACAATGCCCTGTTCCCACTCAAACTCCAGGCACAACAAAAAGGATTGTCCTTTTTTGATGAAATAGATAACGCCATACCCACCTACCTGCTGGGCGACGAAGTACGACTGAACCAGATACTGACCAATCTCGTGGAAAATGCCATCAAGTTTACCCATCACGGAAAAGTAATGATGAAAGTATCCCTGGTGGCGGAAAACAAAGAACTGTCTACCCTCAAATTAGGCTTTGAAATAAAAGATACCGGTATCGGCATTGCACCGGAACAACATGACCTCATCTTTGAAAGTTTTTCACAAACACATACAGATAATGCCCGCAAATTTGGCGGCACCGGCCTGGGACTCGCCATCAGCAAAGAACTCATCGAACTGCAACACGGTTTTATCACGGTAGATAGTCAGCTGGACGAAGGCGCCTGCTTTTACTTTGAACTACCATTTACCCGAAATAATGGGGAAATAAGAGAGAAAGATGAAAAAGGAAACCTGGTTCATATAGACAAGCCATTACAAGGCAAAATGGTACTGGTGGTAGAAGATAACGACATCAACCAACAAGTAGTGTTTCACACCCTGCGCAATGCCGGCGCCAGAACAGATGTGGTGAACAGCGGCAAAGCTGCGCTGGAAATGGTGGATTATAAAACCTACGATTGTATCATCATGGACATTCAAATGCCCGGCATGGACGGCTATCAAACCACGCAGGCCATACGCAAAAAAGGAATTAAAACCTGCATCATTGCCATGACAGCTTCCGCATTAAAAGGAGAAAGAGAACGTTGCCTCGAGGCCGGGATGAACGATTATATTTCCAAACCTTTTGAACGCGAAAATCTCTTTCATAAAATACTAAAAGGACTGGGAGAAGAGGTACCTGAAATTGTAACAAAAACAGATCCTGAAACGCCAGCCGCCACCGCGCTTAATTTTTCCACCGTGTATAACATGATGTCTGGTGAAAAGGCGCATGTAAAAATCTTGCTGGAAGATTTACTCGACAATATCCCCAAAAAATTCTCAGAAA
This sequence comes from Chitinophaga sp., assembly GCF_036566945.1. Taxonomy (GTDB): domain Bacteria; phylum Bacteroidota; class Bacteroidia; order Chitinophagales; family Chitinophagaceae; genus Chitinophaga. Next base: position 3,741 of record NZ_DATCVJ010000623.1, read on the forward strand.
TGAATAACCTGGCATCGGAAAAGGATTGGCAACCCCTATATATGCTGGCACATCAAATGAAATTTAACCTCAACGTGGCAGGTTTACAACAGGCCTCCAATATGGCTTACACGATAGAAAGAGATGCAAGACTGGAAG
>NZ_DATCVJ010000624.1:0-6843 GCF_036566945.1 Chitinophaga sp.
CATCTGCGTAGCACCACCTGGTAAAGACAACAATACATCCCGGTTGATCGCCGCATTCAGGTTGAGGGTCCAATTAACTTTAGACGTAGACTTGAACGGCCGGAACGTCACGCTGGCTTCATAGCCATAGTTATACAATGATGCATCATTGGTATAAGTAGAGGAAAATCCGGTAGAAGTAGCAAGCGGACGGGAATACAGCATGTTATATACTGTTTTCGTATAGGCGTCAAAGGTAAGCGCCACCCTCCCGTTGAACACACTCATATCAAATCCGTAGTTGAACTGTTCTACCTTCTCCGGCTTCAGATATGGATTAGGCATCAGTCCCAGGTGCGGCGAAATACGCGTCACGCCATTATAGTTGCCCGCTACATCATACCAGCCCAATGAGGCGTAGATATCTGTGGTGGGTCGTAAGTTCACACCATAACTGAAACGCACATCCCCGAAGTCCAGCCACTTCTTATCTTCAAATAATTTCTCTTTATTAAAATTATAACGGAAACCTACGGAAGGGCTCTTTGCCCACCGTTCTTTCACGCCGGAATAAGAGTTACCATCTGCGCGGTAATTCAGGTTGATAACATACTTTTTATTGTAGTCGTAGCTAAAGTTGGCGGCAAGGGCCACGGAATGCACTTCAGAAAAACCACCGGCATCAGGAATACCACTCACACTGGAATAATAGGTATTAAAACCCAGCGGCCCGTGGTAAAAATCATTAGGGCCATTCTGCAGGTTGATCACCTTTGTCTGGATCTGCGATAAGGTAGCCTCAGAAAAAACAGCCGCGTAAATGCTATGCTTATCATTAAACGTACGGTTGTAGTTGATGGCAGTACGGTTGTATAAATTATCCTTACGACCTGTAAATCCATATACCTTTGGCTGATCAGAGTTGGCCAGTGCGGGTGTAAAAGTATCTTCCTGATCTGCGGTATAGTCGTAACTGGTATTTGTTAACAACTGCAGATGCGGTAACAGTTCGTACATGATATTGAGATACGTACGTACATCATAGGTACGGGTATCATTTTTACTCAGCATGGCGCCGGTAAAATGTCCTACGTTATTGAAATAGGAAGGGCCGGGCAACAGCGAGGAAGCGATGCTTCCACCTGCTCCTACATCTGTTAAACCATTTCCACTGCCTTTCAGCTTCTTACCTAAACCGGCAGACAAATAGCCGGACACCTGTAGTCTTGGCGTAGGGTTGAAGTTGATATTCTGGTTCAGCGAGTAACGGTCAAAACCGGTGTTCTTAATTACCCCACGCTCATTGTAGAAGTTAACGTTCGTTTTATAGTTCAGCTTCTGATCACCTCCACTCACGGATACATTATGTGTTTGGTTGTAGGTGACCTGGTAATAAATATCCTGCCAGTTGGTAGAATTATTATAGAAGGGATTGAGACTATCTGCCAGAAACTGTGTTTGAGAAAGCCGGTGAATCTCATCTTCATTCAGGGTATTCATGATCATGCCTACACGGTAATCACGCTCCGACATACCACCTATTGTTTTGCGCAGAGCGGGCGGAAAATTGATAAACATGTTCCCCGCATAGCGCACAATAGGTACGGCAGACTGGCCACGACGGGTAGTGATTACAATTACACCATTCGCACCGCGGGAGCCATATAAGGCAGTGGCTTCCGCATCTTTCATTACGTCGATCGACTCCACATCTTCCGGTGGAATGAGTGACAACGGACTGGTACCCGGACCGTTCGACTGAAAACCGTATTCGAATCCGGCGTTGGCGTCAACCGGCACCCCATCAATGACGTATAGGGGTGACTGTGGGGTCAGGTATGCATTATTGCCGCTTCCTTTTACCATTACCTGCGATAAACCACGGATAGAGGCAGATCCGCGAAATCCGGGAGCACCAGTTGTTTGCGAGATATTTAAACCTGCCACCCGGCCTTGCATCAGTTGTTCAAGATTGGAAACGGGTACATCCTGTATTTCCTTGGCGGTAATACGTGTAACCGATCCCGTTACTGTTTCCTTGGTGCGCTTCTGGTATCCGATCACCACAGATTCTTTCAGAGAAGTAGAAGAAGGTTTCAGCGATATATTAATGTTGGTTCTGTTGTTCACAGGTACCACCATCGATTCGAAAGAGATAAAGCGTAGCTCCAGCTTTGCATCCGGCGCCACTCTTACATTAAATTCTCCATTGGCATCTGTAATACCAATAGCTTTCGGCTTGCTGCCAGCGGTTTGCAGAAATACGGACACACCCGGTAAGGCAGTACGATCACTGGAAGCCACTACCCTGCCTTTTACGGCAATCAGTTTATCCTGTGCCACTGCCCCATTACCAATGAAAAGGAGCAGTAATAGTAATTGTATATATAACTTCATAAAAGGCATTGTTTAATCGTCATTGAAAATCGGGTTCCGGCGGAAATAGAAGGTGATCGTCCAGTCGCCAGGTTCGTAGATGGCGAAGCTCAAACCGAAATAGGCATCTTCCCGGGCACCGCCATAACCCTTACGGCTATATCCAAATTTGCAGGTGGCCATTCCATTGGAGGCATACGCGGTAGTGAGTCCGGTAAGTGGTATGGGATATCCCACGTCATATGTCATGGAGCTGTCTGTTTGTTTCCGGTTAAACCCATGCACCAGCTGATCCCATTTGGTATTATTAAACACAGCCGGGTTCATGCTTTTCAGGTTTTCATCCAGGAATTTAAAGGTGAGCGAATGACCGGATTCGCTGGTTTTATTAAAGTAAACAGATACCAGCGTATCGGTAAAAAGGCTGTCCTTCGCATACCGCATCGACTGCAGGTAGTTGGGATGATTAGTATAAGGCACGCGGTATGCAGCACCTACCGGTGGTTGCCGGATTTCCTGCATCCGTTTACGGGTATACTTGTCATATTCATAAGGTTCATATGGCACTTCTTTCAGCGGGCGGAGTCTAAAATCTTTGATGATACGTTCATTGCCCTTGTTCACTATTTTCACATCAAAAGCATAACCGGTATCCGGGTAGGTTTTGATCTGTGAAGAAGAGGCCGCGCGAAAAATCAGGTCACCCGAACCTTTCCGTATTTCCAGGAAAGGTGCGTTTACCCATACCCGTTTGGCTTCAATTTCATCGAGCGATTTTTCAAGGCCGGTATAGTCGCGTTGCCATTCCTTTACTTTTATAGGTGTAAAGAGTTCGGCCGGTACCTTACCACTACTCAGGTCCCGGGCATTTTCAATGGAAAACAACATGGGATAGGTAGAACCATCGGCACTGAATTGCGTTAGCTCCAGCGCGGTCCGTCCCAGCACCGGTTCATATATATCTTTCTTGTTAAAGCTGGCATCCTGGCTGAGATAATCTCTTTTCTCAGGTAGCTTTTTACAGGCAGTAGTGGTGATGGTAACTACCAGTGCGCATTTTAAATAATCTTGCCATTTCATCTGAAAAACATTTGTCGTTTATATTATTTATTGCTCCCTGATAGCGTTGTACCGGATCACTTCCGTCACCTGATATACTTTACCGCTCACATCTGTATAGGTATAGTTCAGGTTAAACAGCGAAGCTGCCGGATCAAAGAAACATGCACCATTATTTTGAATTTGCTGGGCCGGAGAAGCAGGAGCAGCAGTGACCATAACCGTATTATCGGCATGCACGGTGAGCCGCATCGCATACTTATCCGCTATCCTGTTGGCCATTTCTGTTTCCACGGTAGCCGCATCAATGGCTTTTAATTTTTTAGGATAAAAGTTCCACAGCGTGATGGTACCATTGGCTAAAGCAGCAGCACCATCTGCAAAAGTTTTCTGCTCAGAATAAAGATTCTGGTATTCCGAAACTTTTGCCACAAAGGTGTTGAAACCTACCACGTGAGCAGGTTCCAGGATAAATACCATACCGTTGCTGGCGTGTACATCGGAGGTAGTAGCGAATGCAGATACCCAAAATTTAATAAAGCGGGAACCATTCATGTGAGAAATCCTTACCACTTCAGATCCCAGTCCTGCAGCGCCGGAGGCGGTACGCTGCACCAATCGCAGGTCCATTACCCTGAGTGCTGCACTGACCATCGTCTTACCGTCCTGCCCCGCAAAATCTTCACTACGCCAGTTTCCGGTGAAGAGATAGTTGCCCAGGATGGAACGCCACGAAGAAGAGTCGATATCGTTCAGTGTAACAGCGGGTTGGTGAATAGTTTGACGATATACGTTGTAATTCCCTAATGCAGCATCCAGGCTTTGGTCTGTAGGCGCAAACAGGGTGACGCTATCATTGGTCAACATTTTACCTAGTCCGCTTTTATCGATCGCCTGCAATACATTTTTGAAGTTGCCGGGTTGTGAGCGGAGGTACTCGTATACCGTGCCCTTATAATTTTGTGGCGGTAATGCCTGCCGGTAAGTGGTGTCTTTTTTACAGGACACGATCACTACACAACAGAGCAGCAATAAGACAACGCTGATTTTTCCTTGCATAATGTATTGTTATTGTTGCCAGAATTTATTTTGTGTAATTTCCTTACCGGAAGACAGTACCTCTTTGGATACCGGCCACCACTGCGCTCCCTGTGCAATATCAGTGGGTTTGAAGCCTGTATAGACGCCTAGTTTTTCAAACCGCACCAGGTCGTACCAACGCCATCCTTCTCCCAACAATTCTCTTCTTCTTTCCTGTAGAATAACATCTGCCAGGTTGCCCAGTGCAGGGGTATAATCAGGTAAGGCGCGCTGTCCGCGTAAGCCATTCAACTGTAAAATGGCATCTTCATTTTTGCCGAGGAACACCAGTGCTTCTGCACGCAGCAATACCAGTTCTTCATAGCGGAAAATAACGATGGCCGATTGGAACATGCGCAATGGATCAGTACCGCTAATGCTGAGTTGTTTGATCTTTGTGAACATAGGTAGCGGGTTACCAAACCCGGTGAAATAGTTGCCTGAAGCTACTCCTGCCGCTGACACTTTAAAGCGGCTGTCATTGGCTTCATTAAATATGCGGAGAATAGTATCATTGGAAACATATATGTCCGGTGTAACCCGGGAGATGTAAGGCTCCGACAGGGTCCAGTCTTCAATATGTCCGCTGCCGGAAGATTCCTGGTAGATGCTGTTAAAGGGCAAGGCCAGGATGATATCAGCGCCTTGTCCTACGAAAGGACCACCGGCAGATGTCAGCGTAGTGGCATCCACATAAGAGTACCCACCCCGCGATTTATTATCGATCGCAATATGTGCATACTTTTCTGCCGCCAGGTAATCACCTTGCCAGGCAGCAATATGCGCCAGCAACGTATAGGCGGCACCTTTACTCGCAATCAGTCCCTTCCAGCGTGCACCCTGCTGTCCCCAATAGGGCGACAACAGTTCAGGGGAATTGTCTGTGTAATTCCATGGCAACGCAGCTAATGCGGCCAGTGCATCCTGTGAAGCTTGTCCCAGTACTTTATCCTGACTTTCTCTCTTCACTGGTTTGAAACTGCCATCACCGGTATTGGTGAGCAGTGGCACATCTCCCCAGATACGTACGAGGTAGAAATAAGTAAGGGCACGCATGAAACGGATATTCGCAATGTCCAGCGTCATTTCTTCGGTGGTATACCGGAAATCGTTCTGGTGTACCAGCGATAATTTTTCCAGACAGAGATTGGCTTGTGCAATCACCGCATAAAACCGGCGCCAGTTCTTCCAGCCTTCAAGCGTAGCAGTAGTGGCATTCAGCTGGTTGGTAGCCACCGCATGGAGGTCACTGCGGGAAGCACTGTTGAAATCACCAGCACGCAGTTCTCCATATACAAGGTATGCGTTGTTATCTGCCAGCGCAGCACGAAACAAACCATAAGTGGCAAATACAGCGGAGCGGGCGTCATTTTTGGTGGTCCACATTTGCGCCTCCGGCACCAGGTGCGTAGGATTCACCTCCAGCGTATGTTTACAGGCGGTTGTCAGCATAGCTGCCACCAGTAATATTTTTATAGGTAAACGAAATGTTGTCATGTAGGATGCTTTTAAAAATCTGCGGTGATACCAATGGTGAAAGTCCGGGGTAACGGTTGCGCATATCCGCTGCTGTAACCAAAGTAATCTGCCAGGGCCGGATCACCACCGGAATAGGGCGACAGCGTGAAGAGATTCAGCGCGGTCACATATGCCTGCAGCTTACGCAAGCCGGTACGTTTCGCAAAACCATAAGCAGCCAGGTCATGCTTCAGCGTCACCGACTGCAGTTTCAACCAGGATGCCTTTTCATAAAACAAGGTCTGCTCCGACTGATATGGTTTCACCAGGCTCCAGGGATTGTAACGCGGATATTTGTCGGTGCCTGGAATCTGCTGCCAGAAAGTAACTTCCTTTACACCAGCTAATCCTTCTGCCCCTTCTCTGTTGGCAAAATCATAATGGTTAGCTACTTCACTGTTCAGCAAATAATTGCCCAGCGCATAGGAGAAAGACAGGTCTACTGTCCACTTTTTATATTGCAGGGTATTATTCCAGCCTCCCCGTAAAGGCGGTGTAGTATGGCCTTGCATCACCCTGTCTTTTTCATCAATCACATAGTCGCCGTTTACATCTTTCCAGCGCGGATCGCCGGCATGTAAGGCAATGCCATTATAGCTAAGGGCTTTACCTTTGTCTGATACCGGTATCTCATTATCATTTTTATAGATGCCTTCATTTTGCAGCAGCCAGAACTGATCGACAGGCTTACCCACTTCCAGGTGACGTTGCCCGTAATCCATGGTAGTAATACCATCCGGGAGCTGCAGCAGTTTATTGCGGTTGTATTGCATTACGATGGCGGTAGACCAAAACAGTTGCGGTGAAAACTTAAAGTTGCCCTGCAGGTTC
>NZ_DATCVJ010000625.1:0-17581 GCF_036566945.1 Chitinophaga sp.
TAGTTAATCAGGCAGATTAATCATCACAACAAGTATTCCATCCGCTGGTAAATGTATGTTGCATCAGTTGAGTTAAACTGAAGAATACCTTTGGTATTGCTCAGCTATTGTTTTCACTATTCATATTAGTATGTTATGAAAGTAATACATGCAACACGACCCGGATTGGTACTTGGTTTTCATGGTTGTGAGCAATCGGTAAGAGATGCTTTGGTGAAGGGAAACATTCGAATGAACCCGAGCAGGTGGCCTTATGATTGGTTAGGTAATGGATGTTACTTCTGGGAAAATAGTTATGCAAGGGCATATGATTTTGTGCGCCATCCGCCCGGAGGCAGGGTCATTAAATCACCTGCCGTGTTGGGTGCTGTTATTGATTTGCAATTTTGTCTCGATTTACTTGATAAGGATTGTCTTGACTTGTTGAATGAGTCGTTTGTATTGTTATCAGGTTCTATGAATGGAACAGGAGAGGATTTGCCGGTTAATAAGTATGTGAGCGGCTCTAAAGATACACTGCTTCGGCATCTTGACTATGCAGTAATTGAGCATTTGCATAAAACGCGTATAGCTGAAAATTTACGGCCGTATGATTCGGTTAGAAGTGTTTTTATAGAGGGTAATGAACTATATCCAGGTGCTGGATTTAGAGATAAGAATCATATTCAGATCTGCATCAGGAATCCAAATTGTATAAAAGGGTATTTTAATCCGATTGAAGGTATTAATTGGCCTGGGATTGATGCCGGAATGTACGATCAGATGAAAGAAGAAATAGCATCCGGAATTGAATTAGATAGGAAGTATACATAAACTATTTTTATGGATGAATGGGAATATCAGGAAATGAAGCAGGCTTTCAGGAAACGGCGGGAGTTCCTGGAAGCCAATCCAGGGGCGGTGAAGGAGTGGCTTGATAGCATCGGCGTTGGGAACCTTTTTAGCCCTAAGAAGGATACCGGGGAAGTTAAGCTGGAGTTGATGTATCCTTGCACGGCAGAATACATGCCGGTTGATTTGAGTGTTTTCTTGTGTGACTGATTTACGGGCATGCAGTTATTGCTATATGAACTGTTATGGAATTACCCCATAATCAGACAGGCGGTGTATGTCCTTATCTGATTTCCAACAAGCAAATCATTGAACCACATCCGCAAAAAAAAGGCTTTAAGAACCCATGTTCCTAAAGCCAGACTTCTAACTGTATCAATCAACAAACTTATTTTATCTCTAAATTTTTCCAATCTCCGGAAGAACCATTCCCTACCCAGTAGCCAATCATTCCCTTTTTCTGTGTACTGAGTTGTGATACTATCAAGCACCTCTGCCCGTTCACGTAAACAGATACCTCAGGAGAAGATACGATAATTTTTACATGAAACCATTTATTGGGATCTGTGGCAGGATCTATTTCATTTTCATATTTACCAGGATGTTCCTGCCGAAGCAGGGACCAATCGTAAGCGGGTAGGGAAATGTATTGAACGGAATGCCCTCTCCTGCCAGCTTCCGGTACCTGGAAATTAAATGGCCGGAAATACACGGCATCATAAGTTGAATCATTCAGGCCGTGAAAAGCAATGCCAACAAAGCTTTGCTGTAATTTATTCTTGCCTTTGACATCAAATTCTATCGTGCCGTCGGCAAATTCTTTATTGGTCATCCATGCAATGCCAGCACCAGGCCCCTCATTCAAATGAATACCGGATGAATCTTTGACCATGCCACGGTTTACCACACGCAGTTCCTGCGCCGTAGCCGCACCGGCCAGGAGTACAAAGGATATAAAGACAATAGAAAAATGACGTAGCATAGTAATAACGTTTATAGCAGCAGTATTTATAAAACCATGCCGGAGAGATATTGTTTGATAAACATTGGTTATTATATGTAATATAATCGAATGTGTTCGGTAGTAGCACATGCTGCTGTCCATGCCCGTACATATCACAACGACCTCCCTATAAATAAAGAAGCGAATGACGCATCGCATCATTCGCTTCCAATAAAAGTCCGAAGAGAGCTGTTTACAGCAGCATGGCGCCATTCAATCTTCTCAGCTCCGTTTCAGCCAGCTTGGTATTATATCGTGCCTGTATAAGTCTGTAGAAAGATTCTTCCAGACTTTGTTGTGCTATTTTTACTTCCAGCAGCGTGGATACCCCCTGTTTAAATCTTTCCAGTGCCACCATTGCATTTTCTCTTGCAAGATCATTGGTCTCTTCTTCCAGCGATACTTGTTTTTTATAGTATTCGTAATCCTTAAATGCATTATTCAATGAAAGGTCAACCTGTGATTTTAGATTATCTAAAGTGATGTTTTGATAATCAAAATCTATCCTCGCATTCTCTACCTGCCTCTTCACATTAAAACCGTTAAAAATCGGTATGGCAGCAGTTAAACCATAGTTAACAACACCGTTGCGACTAAAACGCGGGCTGAAAGCATTAGACGCGGCATTGGAGGTATTCCTGGTATAGTTGTAACCTGAATTAAAGGATACCACCGGATAGTAATCAGCACGGCGTTCTTTAATCGTCAGCGCCGACACGTCTACATTCTGCTGCTGTACTTTGATAGCAGTATTATTGTTAGCAATATTTTGCTGTAAGGTGGTAAAAGCAATACTGTTGTCTATAGGAATGGAATCTGCCACATCATAGCCAATAGCTCCGGCGGGTACCGCCATCAGTTGATTCAGCAATCCTTTACTTTGTTCTATGAGCGTTTGCTGCCGGATATATAATGCCTTTTGCGCATTCAGATCTACTTTGGATTGCAGCAGATCTGTTTTAGGCGCCAATCCTGTACTGAATTTGGCATCTGACAATTTTACCCGTTCTTCAGAAATAGACATCTGTTCTGATAACGCTTTCAGCTGCTGTTTTTGTTGTACAATGTTATAATATCCACCGATGATAGTAGCGATAGAATTCTGTACCTGATCTTTTATAGCCAGCTCTCCGAGGTTACGGATAGATCCCAGTTTATTACGCGTAGCAAACATTTTAAGGCCATCAAACAAGGTCCAGCTGAGGGTTACGTTGCCGTTAATATTATTGCCTTTAATACCGCTGGTATCGCGCGTAGTACCATTGACGAACTCCTGTTTGGTGGCGGTATTATTCCAGGTAACACCTGTTGTGGCATTCAGACGTGGAACAAAAGCAAAATTCGCATAGGCGTAGTCGTTAGCAGAAAGTTCTGCTGTGTTTTTCGCCAGACGAATATCATAGTTGTTTTTCAGCGCCACATCTATTGCCTGTTCCAGGGTCAGTACTTTTTCCTGCGCATGTAATGTGCTGGTAGCTGCCAGTAATAACAGTAATGATAAACAACGCTTCTTTATATGTTTTGTCATAAATACTTAAGCTTAATCATTCAATTCAGTAGTCCTCAGGCATGAGCAGATGCTATCTGTGCTTCGGTATTATCTTCCATTTCTTCCTCATCATCATGAGAGAGATTCCCTCTTCTGGAAAGGAAGGTATACATGGCCGGAATGACATAGAGTGTCAATATCAGTGAAAATACAATGCCGCCCACGATAACAATACCCAATGGAATACGGCTGGTGGCAGCAGCTCCCAGCGACATGGCAATAGGCAATGCTCCCAACGCCATCGCCAGACTCGTCATCAGGATAGGACGAAGACGCATGGAAGACGCATTGATTACCGCATCTGCTTTTTGCATACCGCTATCGCGTTGATGGTTGGCAAATTCCACGATCAGGATACCGTTTTTCGTTACCAGCCCTATCAACATAATTACACCAATCTGAGAGAAGATATTCCAGGTTTGATTAAACAGCCATAATGATAACAGTGCTCCGGCAAATGCCAGTGGCACCGTCAGCATAATGATCAGTGGATCTACCCAGCTTTCAAACTGTGCCGCCAGTACCAGGTAAATGAGTACCAGCGCCAGTCCTAACGCAAACATCGTATTGGAACCACTTTCTGCATAGTCACGGGAAGATCCGGATAAGGCAGTATTAAAGGAGTCATCGAGTATGTGTTCTTTTTGCAGTTTATCATAAATCCGGTACATCTCTTTAAGACCATCGCCAATAGTTTTTCCTGGTGCAAGACCGGCGGAAATAGTGGCTGATTTATAACGGTTAAAGTGATAGATAATCGGCGGACTTGTTTCTTCTTCAATACTTACCACGTTGTCGAGCTGTATGGCTTCGCCGCGGGAGTTGCGTACATAAAGGTTCTGCAGGTCCATCGGATCATCGCGGTCCGCACGGAATACCTGTCCCATTACCTGGTATTGTTTACCATTTCTGATAAAATAACCATAGCGGAGGTTACTCAATGCCAGCTGCAGTGTTTGTGAAATATCCTGTACAGAAACGCCGAGCTGTGTGGCTTTGTCGCGGTTGATATGAATGCGCAGTTCCGGTTTGTTGAATTTAAGATCCACATCTGTTCCCTGGAAAACAGTGCTGCTGCCAACTTCTTCCATAAACTTGGGCAGTACAGCGGTAAGTGTATCAAAGTTGATGTGTTCCAGTACAAATGATACCGGCAGGCCACTACGTCGTCCTACCTGGATGGTTTGCGCTTCGATGGCGAATACTTTTCCTTCCGGAAACTTATTCATATTGCGGTTGACCATGTTCACAATATCTTTTTGCGAACGCTTACGATCATGTGGCTCGGTGAGCATTACGTTGGCAAATGCTGTATTTACTGCACCGGAGCCGCTATTGGCAGATGCTGTTACGGTTAATATGATCTTCTTTTCCGGAATGGAGTCCATCATGAACTTGGAAAGCTTGTCCACGTAGTTATCCATATAATCGAACGAAGTACCTTCCGGCGCCGTAACAGACAGGCGGAATGTGCTACGGTCTTCCAGTGGAGCCAGTTCAGATTGCAATGTTTTAAACAGGAAATAGATCATCACCAGGCATCCGGCAATGATTAATCCGGCTACCCAACGGAAACGCATAAACGATTCCAGCGAGCTTTTATAGCTATCTTCCATCCAGCGGAAGAAAGGTTCCGTTTTGGTATAGAACCAGGAGTGCGTGTGTGTTTTACGACCCAGTTTTACGTTCAGTACCGGTGTTAAGGTAAGTGATACAAAGGCAGAGATGATTACCGCACCGGCCACCACAATACCAAACTCACGGAACAGTTGTCCTACGAAACCTTGCAGAAAGATGATCGGCAAGAATACAAAGGCCAGGGTAATAGACGTAGCGATTACCGCAAAGAATATTTCTTCCGACCCTTCCCGGGCAGCCCGCATGCGTGGGATACCGGCTTCTATCTTCTTATAAATATTTTCGGTCACCACAATACCATCATCTACCACCAGCCCGGTGGCCAGTACAATGGCCAGGAGGGTCAGGATATTAATGGTAAAGCCACAGGCATACATAATAAAGAATGCGCCGATCAGGGATACAGGAATATCGATCAGGGGGCGCAATGCCATGAGCCAGTCGCGGAAGAAGAGGTATACGATAATGATTACCAGCACCAATGCCACGATCAGGGTTTCTTCCACTTCATCAATAGATTGTTTGATAAAGCGGGTGTTATCCATGGCGATATTCACGGTATAATCGTCCGGAATATCTTTTTTTAGCTGATTGAATCGTTTATAAAATTCATCTGCAATGGCTACATAATTGGATCCGGGTTGAGGAATGAGGGCCAGTGCAATCATAGGACTGCCCGACTCTTTTAATACGGTTTCTTCATTTTCCGGTCCCAGTACGGCTTGTCCGATGTCACGGATACGTATTTCACTGCCATTAATATTTTTGATAATCAGTCCATTAAAATCTTCTTCGGATACGAGGCGGCCAAATGTGCGGACGGTAAAGTCGGTTGCATTACCGGCAATTTTTCCCGAAGGCAATTCCACGTTCTCACGTAACAGTGCTGCCTGTACGTCGCCGGGAGTAAGACTATAGGAAGATAACTTGGCAGGATCCATCCAGATACGCATCGCGTACCGTTTTTCTCCCCAGATCTGTATGGCGCTTACGCCGGGAATGGTTTGCAGTTTCTCCAGGAGTACGTTGGTACCGTATTCGGTTACTTCCAGCTGGTTGCGGGTGTTACTCTGTACCGTCATAGAGATGATAGCATCTGAGTTGGCGTCCTGCTTGGAAACCACTGGTGGCGCATCGATATCGGGAGGTAGGCTGCGCAATGCCTGTGATACTTTATCGCGTACATCGTTGGTCGCGCCTTCCAGGTCTTGTCCCAGTTCAAATTCTACGGTGATATTGCTACTACCCTGGCTACTGCTGGAAGATATATTTTTAATCCCCGCGATACCGTTGATTTGTTTTTCCAGCGGTTCGGTGATCTGTGTTTCGATGATATCGGAGTTGGCGCCGGCATACGAAGTGCGTACATTCACGATAGGTGGGTCAATGGCCGGGAAATCTCTTACCCCCAGAAAAGTAAAGCCCACCAGGCCGAATATCACGATAATGATATTCATCACGATAGCAAATACGGGGCGTTTGAGAGATAATGAAGGTAAACTCATGGTAAATATTTTAGGAATTAGGAATTAGGAATTACGAATTACGGATTTGTGAGGAGATGGTAAACGGGAGGAGTATTCGCAATCATCTTCCCACAAATCCGTAATTCGTAATTCCTAATTTTTCATTATTGTATCTTATTATACTTCAGCGGCATGCCGGGTTTTAGCTGGAGAATACCGGTTGTAATAACGGTGTCGCCAGGTTGTAGGCCGGTGGTGATTTGTACGCTGCTTTCAGTACGCTGTCCTGTTTCTACCGTCACAAATTTGGCGGTGCCTTTATCTGCTATGATTACTTTCTTATCGCGGGTGCCAGGGATAACCGCCTGTGAAGGGATCATCATGGCTTCCGGCATATTATTCAGCACAATTTTTACTTTGGCGAATGATCCGGGAAACAGCACGCCGTTGTTGTTGGGTACTATGGCACGCAATCTCACGGTACGGGTGGTCAGGTCTATTTTCGGGTCAATGGCATAAATGCTGCCTTTGTACTCTTTATTATCCCCGGCCACATAAAAGTTTACCTGGTCTCCGTTTTTAATGGCGTTCCGATATTTCTCTGCAACAGAGAAGTCCATTTTCAGCGGATCTATCTGTTGGAGGGTGGTAATAACAGTGGCGGAAGATACGATGGCGCCATCGCTAACGTTACGTAAACCGAGTTTGCCACTGAAGGGAGCGCGTAATTCTGTTTTCTGTAACTGGGTGAGGGTATATTCCATATCTGCTCCATATGCGCTGACCTGGTTGCGGGTTACATCCACATCCTGTTGACTGATACCATTTATTTTAAGCAGGTTTTCCTGACGTTCCAGGGTTGTTTTGGACAATTGCTGCTGTAATTTGAGTTTTTGAAGCTGGGCTTTGAGGTCTTCATCGTAGAGTTTTACGAGGAGATCTCCTTTTTTAACGGAGGTACCTTCTTTAAAGGAGAGGCGAATGATGCGGCCATTGATTTCAGGTTTCACTTCCACTTCTTCATTGCTTTGCAGGGTGCCGCTTGCTTCAATAGCCTGGTCGAGCCGGGACGTTTTTACGATCCAGGCGTCTGTAAGGAGGGTTTTTGCGCCACTTCCTTTAGCGGCGGCTCCTGCTGCACCGGGTGCTCCGGCGGACTTATTGCCGGCCATTTTCTTATAAACGAGGAAGATGACGATACCGGCAGCGGCCAATATTACTATTGAGCGAACGGTTTTTTTGGTGATGGCCATATCTTTTTTATAGGTGTTTGTTATAGCTTTTAGTCTTAGGCTGCTGGCTTTTAGTATAAAAAGACGCAGATACTGTACCTGGACGCAGGGATTTGTTCATACGCTGATCTCACAAGCCGGACAAATTTAAGCATTGGGGGGGCTGAAATCTCCGGGCAACTGTTAAATAGCGTTAAAGCTTTAGATAAGTGGCGATATAACTGGTTGAATGGAGATATTTTCAGATTTATATATTTTGAATTTAAGAGAATGGCTTATTTGTCCCGAAAAAGGCGACTTTTGTGGTAAAATATGCAAATCTGTAAACCTGCCAGGATCAAAAATATATAAATTCTTTTATTAACAAAGCAATGAATATGTTTACTGTACTGGGTTTGGTGGGATTGATCCTATTGGAACGCCTTTAAAATTCTGGCTATCTGTTGGCAATTCAATAAAAATTATATTTTTGCAGTCAAGTTTTAAACCAAAAACACTTAAAATTATGTCAGACATTGCATCAAGAGTTAAAAAGATCATCATTGACAAATTGGGCGTTGACGAAGCCGAGGTAACTCCTGAAGCCAGCTTCACCAATGACTTAGGCGCTGACTCTTTGGATACGGTAGAACTGATTATGGAATTCGAAAAAGAATTCAACATCTCCATTCCTGACGAACAAGCTGAAACTATTACTACTGTTGGCCAGGCAGTTGCTTACCT
Source organism: Chitinophaga sp. (assembly GCF_036566945.1). Classification (GTDB taxonomy): domain Bacteria; phylum Bacteroidota; class Bacteroidia; order Chitinophagales; family Chitinophagaceae; genus Chitinophaga. The sequence goes on from NZ_DATCVJ010000625.1 coordinate 8,443, forward strand.
GGAAGAACATGTAAAATAATCCTACTAATCAGAATTGTTTTAATGCAACCAAGACGAGTTGTCGTTACAGGTTTAGGCGCTCTTACACCGCTCGGCAATTCCGTAGCTGATTTCTGGCACGGATTGACGAACGGTGTATCCGGCGCGGATTTTATCAAGCAATTTGATGCTTCCAAGTTTAAAACTCGTTTTGCTTGTGAACTGAAAAATTTTGATCCTGCTAACTACCTGGACAAAAAGGAGGCCCGTAAGATGGACCCCTTTACACAAACGGCTGTAATTGCCGCAGATCAGGCGATACTAGACGCCAATATCAATAAAGACAAGATCAATGCTGATCGTGTTGGAGTGATATGGGGTACTGGTGTTGGAGGTATGATCAATTTCAGTCACGAACTGAGAGAGTTCCATACAGGGGATGGTACGCCCCGCTTCAGTCCTTTTCTAATTCCGAGGCTTATTCTTGATATCGCGGCCGGATATATTTCTATCCGCCATGGTTTCAGGGGGCCTAATTTTTCTGTTGTATCCGCCTGTGCGTCCGCTACCAATGCGATCATAGAGGCGATGTACAGCATCCGTTATGGTAAAACCGATATGGTGATTACCGGCGGATCAGAAAATGTGATCAATGAACCTTGTGTTGGCGGGTTTAACGCTATGAAGGCATTGTCGGAAAGGAATGATGATCCCAAAACTGCTTCCAGACCTTTTGACCTTGACCGTGATGGTTTTGTGATGGGTGAAGGAGCTGGTGCCCTTGTACTGGAGTCATTAGAACATGCCCAGGAAAGAGGTGCCAGGATATATGCAGAGCTAGCCGGCGGCGGCGCTACCGCAGATGCGTATCACATTACAGCCCCCCATCCGGAAGGATTAGGCGCTTTAAATGTAATGCGGAATGCTTTGGCAGATGCCGGAATGCAGGCCAGCGAAATCGATTATATCAACGTTCACGGTACTTCCACTCCGTTGGGAGATATTGCCGAAGTAAAAGCCATTCAGAGCGTTTTTGGAGCACATGCTTATAACATGAACATCAGTTCCACTAAATCTATGACAGGGCACTTACTCGGGGCTGCCGGCGCCGTTGAATCCATAGCCGTAATTATGTCTATCCTCGATGGCATAGTTCCTCCTACGATCAACCACTTTAATGACGACCCGCTATTAGACCCGAATCTGAATTTTACTTTTAATATCGCACAAAAGAGAGAAGTAAGCGCTGCATTATCCAATACCTTCGGTTTTGGAGGACATAATGCCTCCGTTATTTTCAAAAAATTCGTTCCTTGATCTTGATTGTGTGAATTTACTGCCAGGTTTTTTATATCGACTTGTTTCCAAAAAACGGCACTTATATAAAGAGCTGCACAACCTGCTGGGCTTTCCCCCAGGTAACTTTGCCCTTTATGAAGTGGCCCTGAGCCATCGTTCCAGTAAGGAAAAATTTCTGGAAAGTAACGAAAGGCTGGAATACCTCGGTGACGCCATTCTCGGCGCCATTGTGGGTGATTATCTCTTTAAAAAATATCCCTACAAAACGGAAGGATATTTAACGGAGATGCGTTCCAAGATCGTGAACCGGCAACAGTTAAATGATATCGCTATCAAGATGGGATTGCGCAAGCTCACTATCTACGATAAATACAACAGCTTTCTCAAAATCAGCCAGATATTCGGTAATACCCTGGAAGCCCTCGTGGGCGCCGTATACCTGGACCGCGGTTATAATAAAACCCAACAGTTCGTTCATAAACGCATTATCATGCCTTATATCGATATGGAACTGCTGGAAACCGTGGAAATGAACCACAAAAACAAACTATACGGCTGGGCCAATAAAAATGGCAAGACATTGGAATTCGAATTGCTCGAAGAACAAATGGATAACGGCCGGCGCATCTTCACTGTAGGCGCTGTAGTAGATGGAGAACTGATCTGCAGTGGTAAAGCCTTCAATAAAAAAGATGCCAGCCAGATCGCTGCCCAACAGGCCATTATACAACTGGGTCTGGGGGATTAAAGCCGTCAGCAATGGGCTTCCGGCTAATACACATCTATACTTATACCTTTGGATAAGGCTTTAGTGTAATCATCTTTCTCTGAAATTTTTTGCCGCAGCTATACCTGCATTGATAATAACGCTTCTGTGGCAATAGGCTTTTAAGCCAACTTATTTCTTCACAGGGTGCCTTAATATTGTTTTCAGTTTTTCCGGCGCCGTTTTTCTAAAATCAGACAGGTAAATTTCATGATGCCGGCCATTCATCTGCAAGCCTTGCTGTTGCATGAAATCGTCCATTTTCTTTAGTGATACCGGCTCTTCACTGAAAGGTCCTGTATGAAGCAGCTGCACAGACCATCCTTCTTCTATGTGCTTAAAATCTACCTCGCGGATGTAAGCGGACTTCTTCTTCTTTTCCGCAGACAGGACTGATTCGGAAAATTGTTGTTGGGTTACTTCATCCGGCAACCGGATCGCCAATTCGTAATGCCACTGATCCCGGGGGACCGTTAATGGATCAACGTTATAGTTGTCTACCCACCAGAAGCCTTCCAGTTTGCTGACTGTAAAATCAACACCTTTTTGCTTGCTGCTGAATTTGATGCCATATGCCACTGCATACAAAGCGGCGGTACATTCCGCAAATACGGCGCCATTAGGATCGCCTTTGCCCGTGATGGTCACAAAAAGTCCTTTTTCTATAGTCACCAGTTCTGGTACACTCGCAGCGGTATAATACCTTTTGAATACTTTCGTTAAATCCAGTTTATTCATGGTTATGTGCGTTAACTGTATGTCAAAAAAAAATGTGATCAGGAGCAACCATCCCAGGTTGATATAAGTTTTCATCTGCCGAAGTATTGATTTCAAATAATGGGTGCGGGCGCCCGTTCCCACACCCATTATCAGACTATATTACTCCAATCTGCACGTTGGTAATATTTTGCTCCGGGTGTTCAAAGTTGTATTGCAGGTACTGTTCCCGGGTATATCCATTCATTTGTAAGCCCAGCATTTCCATACCGGTAAAGAGTTTCCCGTAGGTGTTGGCCAACAGGTCCCAGGTGCCATGGTGTTGCATGCTTACACATTTAAAAGGAGGCAGTGTTTCACATTGCCAGGGTGCAGCCACTGTTTTTACTTCCGTTACCGGCAATCCAATATCCAGGGTGAATACCGTATCTGGCTGTCCGTCGAAGCCATGGTAATGCCATTGCGGCCCGCCGCATATTTCGAGGTCGGCTTCAACGGCCTGTTGGTACACCACTTTGATAGCGGTACGTACCAGTTCCAGCATCCCCGCATAGTTAGTCTTGTAACGACGATAGAAGAAATGAAACGGCTGGGTAGCTCCCATCTCTGTACCGGCATTGCTGCCATCAAAGAAGCTAAACCAGAACTTCAGTTTATCGTTTTGCAGCAAATCAAAATGGGTAAAGATGGCTTTTGCAAATGCTACCATCGCCGTACCGCTGGCCGTTATGATATGAGGACTGGTAACCGCCGGACTGTTTTCATAGTAATCGGCACCTTTATAAGCAGGTGCCAGCTGCTTAAGTACTTCGGCGTGGTTGCTGGTATGTGGTATATTATCCAGGAAGCCGTGCTGGGCCAATAATGCTGTGGCGCCACAGATGGCGGCGATTGTCTTTTGTTTTTCCAGCAGTTGCTGAACCAATGGGAGAACTTCCGTATTGGCGCCTTGCTCCATCGGAGCACCACCTGGAAGAATCAGCAGATCTATGTTTGCGGTCAACGCTTGTTCCAGACTGGCTTGCGGCTGTACCAACAGCTTACCGCCGGAGGTAACCGGCTTGCCATCGAGGGAAAATGTGATGATGTTAACATCCGTAAAGCAGCTCATGCCATACATGGATAGCGCTGGCTCCCAGTCTGAATAGCCATCGAAAAGGAATACATAGCAATTGCTTAGCGTTTTCATATTGTACTGTTTTTGATAACAATACAAAGCAAACGCCATGAAGTGACAACCTTATGTCAGCAGGATTTCAAAAAATTAAAAATAATGTCCGTGAAGTTCTGTCACCAGCTGTCCAACAGCCGTTTTGAGTTCCTGTGGCTGAATAATGTCTACCTCGTTGCCTAACATGATCATCCATCTGGCAAAGTGTCCGAGGTGAGATTGCAGAAAAGTAAGCTCCGTTTTATCTCCGTTTACCTTTTCATCCATCAGACCATAATAATATTTCTGTTCCCGCAGGTATCGCATCACATCGTTGTTGATGGCTATTTTAATGAGGTAGGTATCTTCTTTGTTCCGTTGCCGTTGTTGCTCCAGGTACTCCTGTAATGACAAGCGCTTGTTCTTGGGGTAATGTGCGGGGAGCACACTTAATTTACGAATTCTGTCTACTCTGAAATCCCGATATCCCTGTCTGAGCCGGCAAAAGGCAATCAGGTGCCAGTTGGCGCTCATATGGAAGATGCCCACCGGTTCTATTTCTCTTTTGGTAGCTACGCCTTCCTGGATAGAGCAATATTCCATGCTAATGACCTGGTTCATGCCCAGGGCCTGCTGTATGTCTGTCAGAAAGCGATTAGGGAACTGTTCTGCTTCTAAATTCGGGGGCCTATACCGTAATACCGCTATGTTTTCGTCCAGCGATTCGAGGTAATCCTTTTCGGTACCCCTGAGTACGGAGCGGATTTTTTCCATTGCCAGACTAAACTGTTTCCGGTTGCTGTGGTCGCTGAACTGTTCCATTAGCTTTTCGCCGGTCAGGAGTGCGGCGGCTTCCTCTTTAGAGAACATTACCGGGGGAAGGTGGTAGCCTTCCACGATATAATAGCCGGTGCCGGCTTCTGCCCCAATAGGCACACCTGCTTCCTGCAGGGCTTTTACATCCCGGTATACCGTTCTCAGGCTAATATTAAAACGCTCGGAGATTTCCGCGGCCTTTACTATTTTTTTACCCTGTAATTGTATAAGAATGGCTGTCAGTCGATCAATACGGTTCATGGAGGCAGTAATTCTGGATACGAATTTCGGTCTCCCGAAATTATTTTTAGAAATTTTTTTTAAACCATTAAACTTTAATCAACGTACATGGTCTTAAATACATAATCATCTCCTGATAAAAGATAGGATACCGGAAAATGACAATGACGACTTTCGGGAGATCATCAACACAATGCTACAGTACAGAATATAGGTTAAATGGTAAGTCCCTGCAATTTCTTGCGGGGACCTGTTTTTTAGGGAGCTTTTAGCCATTAGCATTTAGCTGTTAGACCTTTCTGAGTAATATTTCTTTCTAATAATACTACCCCAACAAACGGCAAGCTAAAAGCTAATAGCTAACCGCTAATAGCTCTAGTAGCTCATCTCATTTAACTTCACCTTACCCCGGAAGGTCCAGAACAGGAAAGTAGTATATCCAATTACCATAGGGGTGCCAATGGCAGCAATCAATAACATGATTTTTAATGACTTTACAGAAGATGCCGCTGCATAGATACTAATGCTATATGCCGGGTCTGTGGTAGAGATCACAATATTGGGATATAATCCAACCGCAAACAGGATCAGCAGGCAGGCGGTAATAACAGAGGAGTAAAGAAATGCCGTATAATATTTGCGGGCATCTATATTCCTTTTGATGTTGAGCAGAATTAATACCGCCAGCATAGGGAGTCCAAACAGTTGCGGATGTGTTTTAAACTGATGCGTCATATGCGGCACGTAAATGAGGGTAGCCATTGACGTTAGTATAAAACACAGAATGAAGAACTTGCTGCAATTGTTTACAATTACGGTAAGCCTCGTATACAGCCTGTTTTCCGTTTTCATCACCAGGTAAATGGCACCATGTAGCATGAATAACGATAAGGTGGTGAATGCAATCAATATTGCATAAGGATTAAAAAAGGTAAGCAAGGTCCCGGTAAATTCATGCTCCTTATTCATCGGCAGCCCATGTATGAGGTTGCCCAGCACTAATCCGAGCAACAGCGTAATGCCTGTACTGGAAACGGTGTAGCTGATATCCCACATCTTCCGCCACCATAGCCATGTTTCCTTGCTTCTGAATTCTATAGAAATAGCGCGGAAAATAAGTGCTACCAGGAATAACATAAAGGGAACATAGAAGGTGGATAATACCACCCCATATACCAGCGGGAAGCCGGCAAACAGTGCTCCGCCGGCAATGACCAGCCATACTTCGTTACCATCCCATACGGGTCCTATTGCATTCAGCACCAGGCGCCGGCTTTCTTCTTTCTTAAAAAACAGGTGTAAGGCGCCTGCTCCCAGGTCAAAACCATCTAATACACCATATCCGGTGATCAATCCGCCAATCACTAAAAACCACCAGGTGGGCAGATCCAGTCCGAGTATTGTTTCCATATAACTATGATTTAGGGTGGTAAGTAAGGTTATCGTGGTAATAGCCATCGAATTCAGTTTCTGCATTCTCTGAAATGTCGGGCCCATGGTGTATTTTCCGGGTCAGCAAATAGATGAACAGGGTAAACAGCAACATATATACCAGTGTAAATAATATCAGGGAGAATATCACCTGGTCTGCGGTCACCTTGCGTGACAAGGCCTCCGAGGTACGCAGCAGTTTATATACCACCCAGGGTTGACGCCCTACTTCAGCGGCATACCATCCTACCTGGTTGGCGATTTGCGGGAGTAAAACGGCCCAGGCAAAGATGATCATCAGCCAGCGCTGGTTGAACAATTTCTTTCTCCATAAAAGAAAAACAGCTAATAGCGTAAGCCCAATGAGTATCATCCCAATGGTGATCATCAGGTGATACATCTGGAAGACGAAATTCACAGCGCCGGGCCTATCTTCTTTGGGCGTAGCTCTCAATCCCTCCACTGGTGCTGTAAAGCTTCCATGGGTAAGGAAAGAGAGTCCACCGGGAATTTTGATGCCTGTTGTTTTCTCATTTTTATTATCTACCCATCCTACCAGGTACATAGGAGCTACGGAAGAACTATCGTAATGTCCTTCCATGGCGGCTAATTTGGCCGGCTGGTATTTACTCACGTAATGTGCGGAACGGTGACCGGTAAAGAGTTGCATCAAAGCTGCTATCACGGCCACTCCCAGGCCTACTTTAAACATAGCCTGTGCGTGTTTTACAAAGCGTTGTTTTAATACATACCAGGCGGCCACACTCATCACAAGGAATGAGCCTGCCAGAAAGGAACCAATAATAACATGGGAGAAACGATCTACAGAAGAAGGGTTAAAAACCATTTCCCAGAAATCCGTTACTACCGCACGGGCTTGCATATCGTGGCCTTCAATGCGGAACCCGGTGGGTGTTTGCTGCCAGGAATTGGCAATAACAATCCAAAGGGCAGAGAAAATAGAGCCTAAAGCCACCATACAGGTAGAAAAGAAATGGACCCCTTTGTTTACCCGGTTCCATCCAAACAGCAATACGCCCAGGAAAGCCGACTCCATGGCAAAAGCAAAGATACCCTCTGCCGCCAGCGCACTGCCAAAAATATCGCCTACATAATGTGAATAGGTAGCCCAGTTAGTACCAAACTCAAACTCCATCACAATACCCGTAGCTACACCGATACCGAAGATGAGTGCAAATATTTTGATCCAGTATCGGGTGATGTCCTTGTATAGTGCAAGACCGGTTTTAAGGTACAGGCCCTCCATGATCACGAGACAAAGTCCCAGCCCTATACTCAGCGGAGGATAGATGTAGTGAAAGGCAATGGTAAAAGCAAACTGTATTCTGGATAGTATTTCTACGGAAGGCATAATGTAAAATTATTGATGCAAAGGTAGTTAGCGAAGGTATCCACGAAAATGATGTTTGTCATGTATTGATAAAAATATAATCTTATCATCACCTTAACAAGGAAATAACCGGTTTATCGCCTTGTTTTTACTATCTTGAAACAATAATTTTAGTGTAATGGTTTACTTGATATAACGTCCTGCCGTAGCGCAGGACGTTTATATGTATAGTATGCTAGTTCATTTCAATCACCACTTTCCCAAAATAATTACTGCTGCCCATATGCTGGAATGCTTCCTGCACCTTGCTTACAGGGAATACGCTGTCTATTACCGGATGTATATTATTTACTTCCACTGCGGCTGCCAGTTCCTCAAAACTTTGTAAACTACCAACAGAATATCCTTGCAGTCTGATATAGCTACCTACAATGGTAAACAGATCCAGTGGCAACTGCGCACCAGCAATGAATCCTACCAGTCCTACGAAGCCGTTAAAGCCCGCAGATTTCACAGAGTTTAAGATGGTGGCAGAACCGGCGATATCGAGCGTAGCATGCACGCCAGCGCCATTGGTGAGACGTCTCACTTCTTCATGCCAGTTGGGATATTTTTTATAGTCAATCACTTCATGTGCACCTAATGCCTGCAGTTTTTTTAATTTTTCCGGGTTGCTGCTGGTGGCAATCACCCTGGCGCCGGCTGCCAGCGCAATTTGCAGGGCAAAGAGCGAAACACCACCCGTACCTTGTGTCAGCACTGTTTGCCCGGGTTGAATGTTGGCATAACTCATCAAACCTGTCCAGGCAGTAACACCGGCAACGGGTAACGTGGCCGCCTCTACGCTGGTAAGATTAGCAGGAGTGCGTACTAATGCGTATTCAGGAATCACGGCATATTCAGCCAGCAAACCAGGCGTGCTGACGCCGGTTCTGATATGGTTGGTCGTGGGGGTAGCCTGCCCATTTTGCCAAAGCTGGTTGTAATGAATCATCACCCTGTCTCCCACCTTCCATTTGCTCACATTGTCGCCGATGGCAGCTACTACGCCTGCGCCATCAGAAGTGGGAATGCGGGGTAAGGGTAACTCTTTGCTATAAGTGCCGGTAGCCAGTGCTACATCGAGATAATTCAGGGAAGCAGCTTCTATTTTTACCAATACCTCCTGTGCTGCGGGTGTTGGCGTTGGTATTTCTTTGAGTTGTAAACTTTCCAGTCCGAAGGCTACTTGTTGTATCGCTTTCATAAGAATATTTTTTTCTGAGACAAAATTGCTTACTAACTTCATATCAGACAAGTATGCACCATTTGGGAATGTAGGTACCATTTGGATACTATTGCTGATAATCAATGCCAAAAAAATGAAGAAATCCGGAAAAAATATTCATAC